>NZ_JBTVBB010000007.1:0-142302 GCF_058356305.1 Candidatus Culexmicrobium sp. | reverse complement strand
TGAGGATTTTGATATTATTAGAATTAGTATTGAGCTAGCAGATCTAGAGGCTAAAGAGAATGTTACTCCTCCATATAGCTTGATTTGTAGGGGTGGTTGTGAGTATTGGATTTCGACCAGTGTTGATAAATATTATGTTGAGTGTGATGAACTTCTTTTCTGGCGTTTAAATGTTAATCATAGCTCTTTAAATATAGTATATTATCACTTTAGCGTGAATTATCCTGTAGAGACTATTGCGATTCGAAATGTTTTAGTAAAGAATGTTTTACGGGATCATGCTAATTTAATAGTTTCTTTAATTGGTATGTTGTTTTTAGTTGGAGGAAAAATTTTAACTAATGTTCTGAATTAGGGAGCTTCTCTGGTAGTTATTTTGATTACTATTTAATTATTTGATAATTGGAACAGCTGGGTGAATAGCTGTATCTATAGTCATGTTTCTAGTTTTCTTGTCTTTATATAGAATTGAAGTCTTTTAATCGTTTATGTTTTGAGCAAGGAGGCCTTGAATGTTGCTTCATGAGGATTAATGTTGCTAGTGTACTCTGATTAATTGAGATTTAGTTTAGAATTGTTTCAGTATTTTTATGTATTTTTGCTTTTAGCTGGATAAATCTTTTCATTTTGAAACTTTTCTACTTAGCTTGGTTGTTGGGTGCTTTATTTTCTAGGGTTGTATCTATTTTGATGATTGTAAAGATATGTTAGGGTTTTAAAGTAGTTTTTCGATGAGGTTTGCTTTCATTAGTATTTTAATTATTTCTTTTAAGGTTTCTGTTTTCATTTCTATTCCGTAGTCTTCTTCAATCATTTCTTTAAGCTTGTTTAGGCTTGTTGGTTTTTTCATATATATTGGGATTAAGTTTCTAAGTGTTTTCATATATGGTTTCCTTTCGCTTATTTCTTTTAGTTTCTTTAGGTCTTTGTGGCTTAGTTTTGTGAATAATTGTCTTGTTGATATTGGTCCTATTGGTCCTTTATAAATGTATAATTCTTCTTCGTTTTCATCTTTTTTTATGTCTATGTTTTTAACTAGTTTTTGGATGTTTTTGTCTTGAATTTGTGATAGGATTTTTTCGCCTATTGTTTTGATTAGATATTTCTGTCTTTTTTCTATTAGTTTGTTGGGGGTTTCTGCTAGTTCTCTTCCAATATATTCGTAGAAGTAGCTTCTAACTAGCTTTTCAACTTCACTTTTTTCATCTTTCTTTGATATGATGTAGGCTGCTGTGCCTACTCCAATAGCTATTCTCATTGCTATGTGTGGATCGAATTTATCTATTGTGTCTTGGTCGCTGTGATAGTATTTGTCTGGCCATTGATTGAGCATTATTGATGGGATGTTGAAGTGCAAGTATATGTCGTGGTCGCTTCCTATTTCATATATGTTTACATCGTACTTGTAGCTTAATGTTTTTCTTGGTGAAGAGAGGGTTCCACTTTGTGATAATGCCTTTTTTAGTTTATAGTAGACTACTGCTTCATATGGATGAAAGTATCTTGGGGGTGTCTTGATGAAGTTTAGGGTTGAGCCTGTAAGATGTTGTTTTTCCCCTATCATGTCTAGATTTATGCAAAATACTACTTTTTGTTGGCTATTCATTAGGTAGGCTAGTGATCCGGCATATTCAGGGAACCATATAAACTTAATTGAATGTTTATCTGGCTTTGATATTTTTCCTTTTCCAATTGCTCTGGCGAAGCTTAATGCTAATTCAATTAGTGTTGCTGTTCCACTGATATTATCATTTACTGTTCCTGCTGGATGGCAGTAGTGTGCGCATAAGTGTATTTCTGTTTCACTTTCTCCAATTTTAGCTGTTACAATTGGAATCCATGCTTTTTCTCTATATCCTGCCTTAACTTTCATCCTGACTATTGGTTTTTCTTCCTTTTCAATCATCATTATTATCTTCTCTGCCATTTTTCTTGAGATTGACATGGATGGTGCCTTTGCTTCCTTTGCTTCCTCTGGTGTTAGGAATAGTCCTGTATATGGTACTCCATCTTCTACTCCTGTCTTCTTATAAATTAGAAGTCCTATTGCTCCTCTTAAAGTGGCTTGTTTATAAACTATGTATGGGTAGCCATACGCTAGGACAATTTTTCCTTTCACATCTATTTTCTCATAGTTTGATGGATTTTCCCCATCTCCTATATGTACTACTTCTCCTTCAATTGTTCCACCGGGGCTATGGGCTGTTACTAGTGTTCTTGAATTCTTATAGCTGTGAATTAGTTCTTCTCTTGGTTTTATTAATCTTAGTTCACCATCTTCCACCCACCATCCAGTAACTGCTCTAAATGAGCCGTATGCATTGTTATAGCTAAACTTTTTTAATTCAACTTTTAGTACTTCCTCTTTTTTGAGAATGGATTTTATGTATTCTCCTGCTTCTTCAAGTTCGTTACAACCTTGAATTCTATGTAATCTACTTAGATCTGAGATGAAGTTTATTAATTCTTGAATTGAAAATTCTTCATTTAGAATTTTATTTATATTTGTCATTAGTTTCACCTGGAAGTAGCTATGTGATTTAAATGTTAAATATATTTCAACCTAGTTGGTGGGAGTTATTTATGTAAATAACCATGTCCATCTTCGTCTTTTAATGTATTTCCCAGTTATGCTTATTTTCTCGTTACAGTTTCTGCATTTATTTTCCTCTGTTAGGTTGTAGGATGTTATGCTGAATGCATATCTTGTTATTACTGGTTCTTTACACTTTGGGCAATAAGTATTTTCTCCGGGGTGTCCTGGCACATTTCCAATATATACATAGTTTAGTCCTGTTTTCATGGCTATTTCTCTTGCTATTTCAAGTTTTTTGATTGGTGTTGGTGGTTTGTTCCTCATTTTGTAGTGGGGATAGAATCTTGAGAAGTGTACTGGTGTATTTGGTCCCAGATTGTTTAGAATCCATTTTGAGAATTCTTTGAATTGTTCTTCTTTGTCGTTTAGTTTTGGAATTACTAAGTATGTTACTTCAACATGTATATTGTTTTTAATCATTTTTTCACATGTTTGTAGTACTGGTTCTAATTCGGCTTTACAGTATTCTAGGTAGAAGTCGTTGGACCATGCTTTTACATCTATGTTTGCTGCATCAATGTATGGTATTAGTTGCTTTAGTGCTTCATCTGATATATATCCGTTTGTAACAAGGATGTTTGCTAGTCCATGTTTTTTAGCTTCTTTCGCTGTGTCGTAGATGTATTCAAACCATATTAATGGTTCATTATATGTATATGATATGGAGTTACACCCATATTTTTCGGCTAATCTTATTATGTCTTCTGGTTCATGGTGGCTTGTTGCTATTTCTCCTGGTTTTGCTTGGCTTATTTCCCAGTTTTGACACCATGGACATTTAAAGGAGCATCCTATAGTTGATATTGAGAAGGTTGAGCTTCCAGGCCAGAAGTGGAATAGTGGCTTCTTTTCTATTGGATCGCATGCTAGGGCTGATGTTTCTCCATATATTAACGTGTATAGTTTTCCATTGATGTTTTCTCTTGTTCCGCAGAATCCTCTTTTACCATTAGGTATTATGCATTTTCTTGGGCATATTAGGCATTGTACTTTATTTTCACTTAGCGTTCTGTATAGTAGTGCTTCTCTTTGTCCTCTATAGGATGTCATATCTTAGTCTTCCCCCTCCCCAATATTTTCCAGCAATGTTTATTTTGTATCCGCATTTTGGACATCTATTATTGTCATCAACATTCCATTTTAGTATAGAGAACCCATATCTTTCTATTAGTAATGTTCTACATTTTGGGCAGTATGTGTTTTCTCCTTCATGTGCAGGTATATTTCCAATATATACGTAGTGTAATCCTTCTTCTAATGCTATTCTTCTTGCTTCTTCTAATGTTTCTACTGGTGTTGAGGATATGTCTAGTAGTTGATAGTCTGGATGGAATCTTAAGATGTGAAATGGTGTTTCGGATCCTAAGTTTTCATTTATCCATTTTACAAGTTTCCTTAAATCTTCCATTGAATCTCCATATTTGGGTATTATTAGGTTTGTTACTTCTATGAATATATTCTTCTCCTTCATTTTTAGTAGGCTTTCAAATATTGGTTTGACTGATGGTACTGATGAGAATTCTAGATAGAATTTTGGGTTTGCTGACCCTTTGAAGTCTACTGTTGCTGCGTCTAGGTATGGTGCTATTTTTTCGATTGCTTCTGGCGTCATATATCCATTAGTTACGAAGGTATTGAATAATCCTTTTTCCTTGGCTATTTTTGCTATTTCATAAGCGTATTCGAAAAATATGGTTGGCTCTGTGTAGGTGTAACTTATTCCTTGACAATTGTATTTTAATGCTAATTGAACAACTTTGTCTGGTGGAATTTTTTTCCCGTATATTTCTTTTTCTTGGCTTATTATCCAGTTGTCACAGAATTTACATCTAAAGTTGCATCCAATGGTGGCGATGCTGAAGACTGATGAGCCTGGGTTGAAGTGGAATAGTGGCTTCTTTTCTATTGGATCTACAGCTATTGAACACGCCTTTGAATAGACAAGTGAGTATAGTTTTCCATTTATATTTTTTCTAACTCTACAGAATCCTGTGTTTCCTTCATTTATTATGCATCTTCTTGCACATAAGTTGCATTTTACCTTTTTGTTTTTAAGGCTTTCATATAGCATTGCTTCTTTCAGTGTTTTTACCTCCAAAATGTTTCATCTAAATTTATGTATTTAATGTTTAGACTAATATTTATGTGGGTGATTGGATTTGATTGTTGTTGCTGGACCTGCTTCACCTAAGTTAGGGAAAAGGGTTGCTGATTTATTAGGTTGTAGGTTGGTTTCACTTGAGTGGAAGCGTTTTCCAGATGGTGAGAGCTATATTAGATTTCCAGTTGAGATAAGGGGTGAAAGTGTAGTTCTTGTGCAGTCTACTTCTCCTCCTCAAGATAAAAGATTGATGGAGCTTTTTTTCATGTTGGATTTGATTAGTGAATTTGATGTTAGGGAGGTAATTGTTGTTATTCCATATCTAGCTTATATGCGTCAAGATAAGAGGTTTAGAGATGGTGAAGTTATTAGTGTTAAGGTTGTTTCGAGATTGATTGAAAGTTTTAATGTTGACCGTGTTGTTTTAGTTGATGTTCATAGTAGATTGGTTTTGGATTACTTTAATGTTGATGTAGTTGAGGTGAGTGCTATGCCTTTAATTGGATCTTATTTTGCAAGTATTGATCTTTCAAGTCCATTTGTTCTTGCTCCTGATGAGAAGGCTTTAACTTTGGCTGAGAGGGTTGCTGAGAAAATTGGGTGTGAATTTGATTTTCTTGAGAAGAGAAGAGATAAAATTACTGGTGAAGTTAAAACCTTTTTTAAGGAGATGGATGTTGAGGGTAGAGATGTAATTATTGTTGATGATATAATTAGTACTGGTGGAACTATTGCTAATGCTGCCGAGATAGCTAGAAGTCTTGGTGCTAGGAGAATTTATGCTGCATGTACTCATGCTTTATTGGTTAAAGATGCATTAATGAAACTTTCTTCTGCTGGTGTATTTGAAATTATTGGAACGGACACTATTGAAAGTAATGTTAGTAAAGTTTCAGTGGCACCAGCTCTTGTTTCTGTAATCTAAGTTACTGTTGATTGCTATGTTGGAGAATGATTTTTCATCTACTAAAGTTGAGAGATTATTTTTTATCACTTCAGGTGAGCATCCTTCTCTTCCTCCATCTGAAATATTGGCTATTCTCGAGGCTGAAGATATTTGTTTTGGGGATGTGCATTTACTTCCTCATGTGGTGAGGCTTAAAGCACCTTTAAGGGCGTGTGAAGCTGTTTATAGGAGAGCTGCAATGACACATATATGTTGTAGAGAATTCTTTATTTGTACTTCTAGTTATCGTGAAATTTTTTCTAATTGTAGGGAAGTTGATTGGTCTTTTCTTAAAGGTAGGAGTTTTGCTGTTAGGGTTAAGCGTGTTAGATCCTTTTCTCCTCATATTTCTTCTAGGATTTTGGAGAGAGAGATTGGTAGTATTATCTGGAATTCCTTGGGAGGTAACGTTAGAGTTAATTTGTCTAAGCCTGAATTTCTTATTCAAGGCGTTTTAACTGATTCCTTTTTTATTCTCGGATTAGCTTTAAAGGTTGTGAATAGAGGTGTTTTTGAAAGAAGAAGACCTAAGTTTAGGCCCTTTGCTCACCCCAGCTCTCTTGATGCTAAAATTTCACGTCTCTTCGTTAATTTGAGTAGGGCTAAGAGAGGTGGAGTTTTCTTAGATCCGTTTTGTGGTGCTGGTAGTTTTCTTATTGAAGCTGCTTTAATTGGATGTAGAGTAGTTGGAATAGATATCAATGAGGAGATGATTAGTGGTGCAAAGTTAAATTTAAGTTTTTATGAAGTTCGTCCAGAGGCTCTAATATTAGGTGATGCTAGGAATTTACCTTTTTCGAGGGTTGATGCAATTGCTACTGATCCGCCTTATGGTAGATCTGCTTCTACTAGGGGTGTTAGATTGAATGGGTTGCTTTTTACTTTTCTGTCTGATGCCTTTGATGTTATTAGGCCGGGTGGACATGTTTGTATTGCATCTCCATCTCAAATAGATTTGAAAAGTTTAAGTATTGCTGTTGGTTTTAGGGTTTTGGAATATCATTTTATGCGTGTTCATAGGAGTTTGATTAGGATTATAGCTGTGCTTAAGCGTTAGGTGATAATATGCAGTTTCAAGTTGTTTTGTTAGGAACTGCTGGCAGTATACCTACTAAGAGCAGAAATCTACCGTGCATAGCTATTAGAAGGAAGGGTGAGCTTATATTATTTGATTGTGGTGAGGGGGCTCAAAGACAGTTTATTAAAGCTGGTATTGGTTTTCCAGCTAAGTTTAGGATTTTTATTAGTCATCTTCATGGAGATCATGTATTGGGGCTTCCAGGTTTACTTCAGACTATGTCTCTTATGGGTCGTAGTGCTCCGCTTGAGGTTTATGGACCTAGTGGAATTATTAAGTTTTTTAAGGCTCTTAGGGAAACTGTTCGCTTTCTATTAACCTTTAAGGTTACAGTTTTTGAGGTTGGTGAGGGATTGGTTTTTGAGGGTGATGATTATGTAGTTAGGGCATGTTGGACTAATCATAGTATTCCTTGTTTAGCTTTTTCTCTTGAAGAGCGTCCTAGACCTGGCAAGTTTTATCCTGAGAAGGCTATTGAGCTTGGTGTTCCGAAGGGTCCTCTTTGGAAGAAGCTTCAAATGGGTTTTCCAGTTAAATTGAGGGATGGTCGAATTGTTAAACCTGAACATGTTTTAGGTCCAATGAGGCCTGGGTTAAAATTGGTGTATTCAGCTGATACAGCTTCAAGTGAGAAGATTGTTGAGTTTGCTAGAAATGCTGATTTATTGATTCATGAAGCTACCTTTGATGATTCTCTTGCTGATAAAGCTAGTCAAGATAAGCATTCAACTGCTAGTCAAGCTGCTGAAGTTGCATTGAAGGCTAATGTCAAGTTTTTAGTTTTAACTCATATTAGTGCTAGGTATGAAGGTAATGATTTAATACTGCTCAATCAAGCAAAAAGCATTTTTCCTAGAGTTATCGTTGGAAGGGATTTTCAGGTTATTGAGCTTTTCCCCGAGTTTAAGGTGAGTTTCATTGAAGCGTAGAGTTATGGTTAGATTCGGAAGATATGTTAAGGAATTTAATGTTATAGCTTCACCATATCCTCATATACTTGTTCCAACGGTGAAGGAAGTTATTCATGGATGGTATTATGGGTTTTTGGATGACGGTAGGAGGGAGTGTAGTTCTGAGCGAATATTATTGAATCCATATAACGGCTGTAGTGTTGATTGTCCTATGTGTTATGCTAGGTCATTTGGAGGGTATTTTTCTCTTTGGGATGAAGATGGCATTGTAACTGTTTTTAAGGATTTTCATTTAAAATTGAGGGAGGAGCTTAGTAGGTTATATTGGGCTTCATGTGCTTATCTCAGTCCTTCATCTGAACCCTTTCAAAAGCCTTTAGAAAATTTTTATCATCTAAGTGAATTGGCTGCTGAGGTTTTCTTAGATTTAGATTTACCTGTTGAATTTATAACTAAGCGGGGGGATAACATTCCTATACGTCTCCTCGACAGGATGGCTGAGCATCCTTATGGGCATTGTTTTGCTCAATTTACTATTTTGAGTTTGGATGATGAGATTAATAGTGTTTTTTCACCAAATGCTGCTAAGGTTGATGATCAATTTAAAGCTATTGAGAAATGTGTCGATAGAGGTATTTTCACTGTTGTAAGGATGGATCCTCTTCTTCCAGGGATAACTGATGATGAGAGAACTATAAGAGATTTGGTTGTGTCAGTTAAGGAGTTGGGGGTTAGCCATGTTATTTTTAGTTTATGTGATATTGGAAGGCGTGGTGAGTCTAGGAGGATTAAACTTTTTGAGATTATTAAAGAGTTTTTCTCAGATGCTTATCCTTTGTGGTGTAGAGTTTATTCTTCTTCTCAAGATGGTGATATAGTTTATAGGAGGAGGATTTTCAGTTTGACTCGGAGAGTTTGTGATGAAATTGGTGTTACAATGGCTTTATGTATGGAGTTTGAGAGAATTAGAGTTAATGGTAGGATTGTTTATAGAGGTTTAAATGAGGATTATATGAGCTCACTAAATTGTGAAGGTATTAATGTTCCAATTTATTGGCGTAAGAGTCTAAATGAAAATTTTAAGCCTTTGGATGGTTGTAATGGTGCATGTCTTTTATGTGCTAAGGGTTTTCAGAAGCCCGTTTGTGGTCAATCTTTATTGATGCGGGCTTCAGCTTTAAGGTTTAAGGATTATTTGAGTATGCGTCCTAGATGTGGTGATTTCACTTTCTATATAAAGAAGGTTGAATAGTTCATATTGGCGGTTCTCTTTCATATATTGGTTTTCCCTGTGATGTTGGTGGTGCGAGCCAATTTATCATATCCTTTATGTTGTCACATGTAATTTCAAATCTTATTGGTCCCAGGGGTGATTCTCTTTCTGGTAGGCAGAATGATAAATGACCTACATATGCCACCTGCTTGTTTAAGAAGAATATTAACTGGTTTTGTGTCGAAAATCTCTTCATCATCTTCCTTGCGGCATCTAATATTCTTTCTCTTCTAAGTAATGAATGTAGTTTCCTTAGACTTTCTATACTCTCTGATTTTGCAATAATATATTTTCTTTTAAATCTTTCTTCAATACTGATCGTTTCAGGTTCAAATACATTTAGAATGGCTTTTTTCACTTTTTCTTCATCTTCAGTTGATTTTACTTCTGCTTCTACTACTATTTTAATCATCTTCCTCTAACCTCTTCAATAATTTTGTGACTTCTTCAATAAGTTTTTCTATAGTATCTTCATTAACTATCATGTAATCTGCAAGTGCAATAACCTTTCCTATTCCTACACTCAGTTCTCTCATATCTCTTTCAGTGAATTCTCTCCATGTTTTTGGATCATCGCTTCTCCCTCTTTTTTTGAGTCTTTTAAATCTAGTTTTTGGTGATGCATGTACTGCAATGATTATGATTTCTCCATATTTCTTTTTGAATTCTTCTACTTCTGCTAGGCTTCTTATTCCATCTATCATTACAATTTTTTCTTTACAGTTGTCTATTTTGGGGAAGCATTTTTTAGCTACTATTCCAGCTCCTTCTTTTAGCCTTAACTCCTTCATTATTTTCCCTAAATTTTCAGGCGTCGGGGGTATTTTTCTTGATATTGCCTCTTCTCTTATGACATCTCCCATAACTATTACTGGTATACCCAGTTTTTTTGCAGTATTAGCTATAATTGATTTTCCAGCACCAGGCATTCCAACGATTCCAATTAGTTTCTTCAATGTGAACCCTATAACTATTTTAAGCCATAGGTAGTCCTTAAAAATTTAATGTATATGTTTTCATAATATTTGGTGGTGTTGATCTTGGAGCGTATTCGATCGTTTATAGCAATTGATGTTGAGGATGAAAATATTTTAAATGAACTGGAGGGTGTTCAGCTACTTCTAGTTGAGAATGTTGCGGATTTAAAGCTTGTTAGACGGGAGAATATTCATTTAACCTTACGTTTTCTAGGCGAGATTCCCTCTTTTATGGTTAACAATGTCGGTAGAATTATGGAGAAATTAGATTTTTCTTCTTTCATAATGGAGATTAAAGGTCTTGGAGCTTTTCCAAGGATAACTAGACCTAATGTTATTTGGGTTGGGATTGGTGAAGGGTATGATAAGGTGGTAAATGTCTTTAATTTCCTTGAGAAGGAGTTGAGAAAAATAGGTTTTAGACCTGAAACTAAAGCTTTCCATCCTCATATAACTATTGCTAGGGTTAGACGTAGAAGAAATGTTGAGAGAATCGTTGATATCTTTAATAGATATCGTAACTATGTTTTTGGCAGAATGACTGTCAAGTCTATTAGATTGAAGAGAAGTGTTTTAACTCCTAGAGGACCTGTCTATTCAACTTTAAAGGAGATAACTTTGAATTAGGTTGATTGTTATGAGTAGTGTTGAACGTATACTAGAAATTGTTTATAACAGGGTTGAACCTAAGAGCGATGAGAAACAGAAAATTAGAAATGTTGTATTGAAGATGATACGTCGGATAGAGCTTGCAGCTTCTAAATTTAATATTAATGTTAGAGCTAGAGTTGAAGGTTCAATTGCCAAGAATACTTGGATTTCTGGTGATCGTGATATTGATATTTTCATTCAGCTTCCAAAGCATGTTGGTCTTGAAGGTCTTAAATCTCTTGGTTTAAAAATAGCTAAGATTGCAGCTGGAGATAAGTGGATTGAACGTTATGCTGAACATCCATATATTGAAACTGAATTTGAGGGCTTTAAAATTGATTTAGTTCCTTGTTTTATGCTTGATGACCCTAGTGAGGCATTATCAACTGTTGATAGAACGCCTTTCCATACCGACTATATTAACAGTTCATTTAATGATCAGTTGAGGAGAGAAGTGAGAGTTTTAAAGCAATTTATGAAGGGTATAAGTGTTTATGGGGCAGAAATTAAAATTCAAGGCTTCTCGGGTTATCTATGTGAGCTTTTAATACTTTATTATAACTCGTTTTTGGATTTAATAGATGAAGTGGCGAATAGGTGGAAGCCTTTTTCTGTTGTAATTGATATTGAAAACTATTACTCAGAGATTAGGGATGTGGAAAGAATTTTTCAAGCACCTTTAATTGTAGTTGATCCTGTTGATAGAAGACGGAATGTTGCTGCAGCCCTATCTTTAGAAAGAATGTGTGAATTTATTGCTGCTTGTCGAGCTTTTCTCAGAAATCCAAGTTTACACTTTTTCTATCCAACTGAACCTAGAGCCTTTACTGCTAAGGAGTTAGTTGAACAGTTTAAGGTTAGGGGGACTGATTTTGTCTTTATAATTACTTCTTGTCCTCAAGCTGTACCAGACATTTTGTGGGGTCAACTTTATAAATCTTGGAGAGGTATTAAGCGATTTTTATCTAATTGGAACTTTGTTGTAATTGATGGTTTTGTTTGGTCTAATGAAAGGGACAAAATTGTTTTTTGTTACGAGCTTGAATCTGCTAATATTCCTAATATTGAGAAGCGTATCGGTCCACCAATTTCTTCTAGGGAGCATTGTAACCGTTTTCTTAGGAAGCACTTAGCTTCAGAGAATTTAGTTGCTGGACCGAAGATTGAGGGTGATAGATGGATTGTTTATTCAAGACGAAAATATTCAGATGCAGTTTCACTATTGATAAATGAGTGGAGTAAAGCTAAATTGGGTGACCTAATACATGATTCATTCTTGAATAGATTTAGTGTTTTATTGAACGATCAGATTTTAGAATTTTACATTTCTAATCGTAAGTTTGCCATTTCATTCACTAGGTATTTGAAAGCTAGGTTGCCCTGGCTTTTCAACTTCTAGAAAAATGTCACTTTTCATTTTACTATTGTTATTATTTTATTAATTCTCCGATAAACATTTTAAATATAGAAATTGAAAGCAGTTAATTTATTATGTGAATAATTAAGTGAAATGTTTTTCACTAAATTTATAAAAGCTATTTCATCTCCTCTAAATTTTGGAGAGTAGGAAAATGAGGAAGCTATGCATTTTAAAACTAGTTATAGCTCTTCTACTATTTTCAAAAGCTTTAATAGCTATTCCAGCAATTGAAGCTAGGTGTTTTATAAATCAAAATGATGGAGAAATACTTTGGAATTACTCCTCACATGTATTTGTGGCTTCCATAGTAAACAAGACTTCTATATATGATGAGAAAAAGGGAGTAATTACATACTTAAACTTATCAATTCATAAATGGTACAAACAAGGCATAGATCTTCCTAAAGTAATAGTTTATCATTTTGGCGGAGAAGTTAAGATGGATAACTTAACTATAATTCAACGCTGTTTTTACTTATCGCCATTTGGAGTGGAGAGGTATAGAGTTGGAGATAAAGTTCTTATCTACTCAAAATTGATGAAAAATGGAATGCTATACATAGGTAGACTCATTGTCATTGAAAAAAGTACCGCATACGAAGCATCCGGCCCAGAGTATATTTATGAAGAAGATGGATTAGGCTTTGAATTATGGCTTAGAGTAACGTGGACTAATCTACCTGTAGTATATTATATAAATGAAAACGGGACACAAGATATTCCGGGAACAGAAGAATTTCAGGCAATTATTAATGTATTTCAGACATGGGAAGATGACTTATACTCTTATATTGACTTTACGTATGGTGGTACTACTAGTAGAGCGCCTCATGCTAAAGATGGTGTAAATGTAGTAGGTTGGGTTTCAGATTATGATGGACCAGGTAATACACTTGCCTATACCATATTACTTGATTATACACAAGATCAAATAATTGAAATGGACTTAGTCTTTGATGATGCAGAAAATTGGAATATTGGAAGCGACATAGATTTACAGACTGTAGCCACCCATGAAGTAGGACACTTTGTAAGTCTATATGACTTATATTTAGATGACAATTATTTTCAAGTGATGTATTGGTCTTACACAGGAATAAAGCATGATCTTAACATTGGTGATATTAGAGGTGTAAGATATGTTTATCCAGCAATCCAGAGACCAATAGTCTATATAGTTTCTCCAATTGATGGGGATACGGTATCTGGAATTGTTGAAATAGATGCAAGTGTTTCATCAACTGTAGCTATAAACTCAGTAGGTTATAGAGTCTATGGGCCATCCTACGATACTGGAAGACAACTAATGTCATATGATTCATTTAGAAATCTATGGATAGGCTATTGGGATTCAACAACACCTACCACCGGACAATATAACATAAGAGTTATTGCAATAAATGAATACGAGATTCCATCAGAATCAGATGAAATAACAGTAAATGTCGTTCGCGAGTAGTGTTAAATGTCGAATGGTGATTAAATGAAAGGTAAACTAAAAACCTTATTAAAAATCTTCTCTTTCATTACTTTGTTATCGTCATTGTTTTTGCCATGGATGGCTGAGTATAGTCATACGGTTCGTCCGTTTTTGAGAGTTATTCCTATTGAGGATATATATGTCTTTGATATGAGTGCACCAATATATAGTGGAGGTATAATAATTTTAGCTATTTCGTCCATATTTTTCTACATGTTCTCAGTATTATTTTGTCTAGTATCTTTGATTAAGATTGACTGGAAAATTACACTTTGTAGTGGCATATTAGCTATATTATCATCATTATTATGGACAATTGGAGTCTTTAAAGCCAGTAAAATAATAGCTGTATCGATATTTGTGCCTCCAGATTATAAGGGACCAACAGCAATAAAATACCGTCAATATCTTCCAAGCACAGGAACACTATTAACATTTCTATCAGGCATAATCCTACTTATAACAGCATATGTGGAAAAGAAGCTCATATAAGTTTTGAAATAAAAATCTCTAATTAATTAAGAAATATTTTAACTTTTATAAAGCTTTTGATTTTCTGAAATGCTTTTCAGGCAACTCTTTTAAGGTTTTTCATACATCAGAGTTTCAGAGATTATTTATGTTGGGGTGATTCCATGAAGAATATTGAGAAACTCGCATTTACTCTGACTATTGCATTAATATTCATCGTAGCTATAACCATTAACGTTCAAGCATTTACAAAAAAGTGCCATGAAGTTTTGGTGCAAGGCAGTTCGAATAAAGAACCTAAACCAGTTCGTGTACGCTTTAGGCCAATTGAAATTGGCGATGATTATTGGATTGGTGTTGTTACTGCTAGTTCACATCCAGAAGTTCTACCGGTCGGGAAATTAACTTATCATAATGTACGTAAAACAGAATCAATCTTAGGTGTGAGTCATGAATCCAAAACTTCTCAAGCTTCTCTAACGCCTGATCAAGTGATTCCATTTAAATCCAATGTAAAACCATCCAAAGTTGAAAGGGAAAGAATAACTGAATTAATCATAATAAAGTTTAAACCAATAAAAATGGCTAAAACATATATTGTTTGTGTAGTATTAAAGAGCTCAGTACCAGACATTTTACCTGTGGGGAAAATCATATTTCTCCAGATAGTGAAGTTAAGTGACGTTAAGTCTCAATCAGAAACTTATCCTCATGGAGGAACGTTGCAGATAGATGAATGGGATGATTATGGTCCCTACTTATTACTCTATTCCCAACGAGTAGAAATTGAAACTTGGTGGTCGCCAAACTATCAACCAATATGGATGGGCTTAACTAATTTAGACACATGGGAATTTAGAGGATATGAAGTTTATGATGGATATGCCATATTAAACGTTTATGCATGGGAAGATGGACTATACTATGTATCCTTCTATAATCCAGGTCCATATGATTCAGTAGATTATTATGGATGGCACACAATATATCCGATAGACTAACATTATTACAGTATATATAAGTAAGTTATGAAATCACAAGCTTAACTTCTTTTTTAAGCGAATTTTTTGAGTTGACTTCTTTTAACCGAATTAATCTTAAAGCTTTATGGAGGTTCTTAATCAAGCATCTAATTTTTACTTGTTATTTCCTGCTTCAACTCAACTATTTGGATCTATACTCTTTAATCATTACAGGGTGAATCTAGGAGTTTTTACTCACATTGATGATCTGCTTTATATACAAGCATTATACGCATGCTAATGATACTATAATGATTTAGGACATTCATTCTCAAGTCTTACACTTATTAGTGGGGCCGCCGGGATTTGAACCCGGGACCACCAGCGCCCCAGGCTGGCATCCTAGTCCAAGCTAGACGACGGCCCCTCTTGAATTGCTATTTATTTTCACACTTATAATTCTATTTTTTCAAGTTGTTCTAGTACATATTTTCTAATTTCTGTTGCTGATGGTAGTTTTGCTATTATTTTTCCTTCTTTTATTAATGGTTTTAGCATTGGCTCCATTGCCCTATTACATTTTGGGCATTTCGGTTTTCTTGTGTTTATGGGTAGTATGATGTCTGTTAAGCATTTTTTACATCGCCACACCTGTTTTCTTCCTCCCATTTTTCCTCTTTTTGCATTGGGTTTTCCTTCTACTTCCACTATGTCCATTGCAAAGTCTATGGTTGGTGCATTGGAGACGCTTGTTCCTATTCCGAAGGCTTCTGCTCCTGCTTCTATGAGTGTTTTTATATTTTCTTCGTTTATTCCTCCAGATACGAATATTTTTACATGTTTATATCCTCTTATATCTAGCTCCCATCTTACTTCTCTAATTATATCTGCGAAATTGCCTTTCCTAGAGCTTGGAGTGTCTAGTCTTACTGCAAATAATCTATCTTTAAGTGCTTCTGCTGCCATTATTGCCTCTATTTTTTCATCGTAGAATGTGTCTACTAGGGCTATTCTAGGTACTTCTGGTGGCATTATTTCGTCGAATGCTTTCCATGCTTTTACTTGGTTATTGAATATTATTATTAATGCATGTGGCATTGTTCCTGCAGGTTTTATTCCTATTAGTTTTGCTCCTAACACTCCTGATACTCCATTAAATCCTCCGATGTAGGCTGCTCGGTCTAGCATGGGGGCTATTGCTGGATGCATTCTTCTTATTCCAAAGGCATATATTGGTTTGTCTTTGGCTAGCTTTTTTATTCTTGCCGCTGCAGTGGCTACTCCTGATGCTTGACATATTAGTCCTAATATTGCTGTTTCTAGATGTGCGAAGGCTTCATAGGGGCCTTCAATTACCATTACTGGTTCTCTTACGCCATTATAGCTTAGATGGTAGAAGATGCTTCCTTCAGGCATGGCGTAGACATTTACTGGGTATCCCTCTAATAGCTTTGCTTCCTCCTCTATACCGCATAGTATTCCCCACTTCCATTGTCGCGGTAGTTTTCCTGGTGTAATTTCTGTTATTACTTTGACTTTATCAAGATTTTTGGCTTTTAATATTTTCCTTGTTCTTGAGAAGTATACGTCAGTTGTTTCACCTCTTTTTATTTCTTCTTCGGTAGCTATGTAGAAGCGCCTCACTTTTTCATCTCCGTGTTTTAGGTTAGAAAGTCCAATATTTAGATAAAATTTTTTTGATTTTAATAATTGTTGCCTCCACATATCTCTCATTTTCTAATCGTCTTCCTCTTTTTCTGTCTTTAAAAGCTATTTCTTCGTTTACTAGGGCGTGAATTGTATTTAGTATTGATAGAGGCGTATATTTTAGGTGATATCCTCCCTCTAAGGCTACTACTATTCTTCCATTTGCGTATTTGTCTGCCTTTCTTGATAATGTTCTTGCAATTTCATAGTATGTATCTGTTGTAAACATTAGATCTGAGATTGTGTCTGCATAGTGTCCATCATAACCTGCTGAAATCATTATTAATTCAGGTTTATATTGCTCTATTACTGGCTCTACAATTTCCTTTAGTGCTCTTATCGCCTCATTCCCTGTAGCTTGTGGTGGTAGTGGTATGTTTATATTGAATCCCTCTCCTTCTTCTTCACCTATCTCATCTATGAACCCTGTTCCTGGATATAGTGTTCTTCCATCTTGATGTATTGAAATATATAGTACGTTTGGTTTTCTGTAGAATATTTCTTGGGTTCCATCCCCATGATGTGCATCCCAGTCGAAAATTAGTATCCTTCTTAACCCTTCTTCAAGTGCTTTTTCTGCTGCTATAGCAATATTGTTGAAGAGACAGAAGCCTTTAGCTTTATTAAAGCTTGCATGATGTCCTGGTGGTCTTATTAATGCAAATGCCTTTTTTAATTTTCCTTTAAGTACTAGTTGTGTTGCCTTTATTACTCCTCCTGCTGCTAGAAGTGCTACTTTATATGATTGTGGGGATACAATGGTGTCTAGTGTTATTAGGCCTCCTCCAGTCACACTGATTTTTTTAATGTTTTCTAGCAACTTTCTGCTATGTACTCTTAAAATATCATTTTCAGTTGCTTTGTTTGGTGGTAGAATTATTATTTTTTCCATTGCTGTTAACTCTGATTTTTGAATCAAGTTTATTGTCTTCTTTACTCTTAGAGGTGATTCTGGATGATTTCCTGTTTCATGCAGTAAATATTTATCTGAATATATTACTGCTATTTTTTCATTCAATTTTCTCCCTCAATTTGGCTAGATATTGTCTAGTTTCTTCTATAATGTTCTTAATGATGATTTTTGATGCTCCAAGGTAGTTTTCAGGTTTCATGGCTTCTTCAAGTTCCTTTTCATTTAGATACTTTCTTATTTCTGGATTTTCCTTTAATATTTCTAGTAAGTGTCTCCCTGTTTGTAGGACTTTTATGGCACAGTTTCTTATTATTTCATGGGCCTTTTGTCGGCTTGCACCTTTTTTGACCATAGCTATCATGACTGCTTCTGACATCACTAATCCTTTTGTGTTTTCAATATTCTTTTTCATATTTTCTGGATATACAACTAGTCCTTTCAATACTTTCTTTAGGGTTTTCAGCTGTTCGTCTAGTAGTAGGAATATTTCAGGAATCATTATTCTTTCACAAGAGCTATTAGTCAAGTCTCTTTCATGTTCTAGTACAATGTTTTCTAGTGCTGCTAAGGTGTAGCTTCTTATTACTTTTGCTAGTCCACAGACTTTTTCAGATCTTATTGGATTTCTTTTATGGGGCATTGTACTGGATCCTACTTGTTGTGTTGTGAATGGTTCTTCTACTTCTCTGATTTCTGTTCTTTGAAGGTTTCTTATTTCGTTGGCTATTTTATCTAGTGTCGAGGCTATCATTGATATTAGACATATTATTTCAGCTAGCCTATCTCTTGAAACTATTTGTGTTGTTATTTCCGCTTCTTTTAAGCCGAGGTATTTCATTACTAGTCTTTGTATTTCGATACCTTTTTCACCTAGGGCTGCCATAGTTCCAACTGCACCACTCATTTTTCCTACAATGTCTCGTTTAGAGTATTCTTCTAATCTTTCCAGATGTCTTCTTATTTCGTCCAGCCATACGGCGAATTTAAATCCAAATGGCATTACTATGGCAGCTATTCCATGAGTTCTTCCTAGGCATATTGTATCCTTGTATTTTTCAGCTTTTTCAATCATTATTTCTGCTAGTTCAATTAGGTCTTCTCTAATGATTTTTAATGCATCTTTCAACTGTAATGCTAATGCAGTGTCTAGTATATCATTTGATGTGGCTCCAAGATGGACGTATCCTCCATATTTTCCACACTCTTCTGCTAAAGCTTTCACTATTGCCATTGTTTCATGATGGATTTCTTTTTCTATTTCTGATATTTTTTGGATTGTTACATATTTTGTTGATGCTTTAGATGCTATGTATTCGGCTGCTTCCATCGGGATGTTTCCAATTTGAGCATGGGCTTTGGCTAGAGCTGCTTCTACATCTAACATTTTTTGAAGCCAGTTTTCTTTTGTGAATATTTTTCGCATTTCTTCGCTTCCATATCTGTATGGAGGTTTAAGCCATACCATCCAGGTCAAATTATGCACCCATGATATGTTTATTTTTTCTAGCATTAAGTCTTGTCTATGTGTAGGTTTTAAATCTCAAGTTGATATTATAGCAGAGGGTTTAGCTATGGGTTGGAAGAAGGAGGTTGTTTCTAAGCTAAGTTTAATTGAAGAATTGTTAAGCGATATGTATGCTGATATTGCTTGTATTAAGAATTTGCTTTCTTCAATTTCTAAATTGGCGGGGGAACCCTCAAAGAGTAATGATAATTCATTATTTTTAGATGTGATTAAGCTGGAGTTGTCTGAGATAAAATTTCTGCTTAATAGAATTATTAGTCTTCAACTGAAAAAAGAAAAGGAAGAAGTTGATTTTTTATTATCTCAATAGCTTTCCACTGTGTATTTGAAGTCTTTTACTCCTCCTTCGTAGAATATTGTTCCCCTGTAGTCCACATTTATTTCCCAATAGTTTCTGCCATCTACTATTTCGCCGAATAGTGTTGCGCTTTCTCCTGGTGGAATTACTAGTTTTCCATGAGAGGTCACTACTACTGAGGATGATGATCCATAGATTTTTCCTTTTACCACTTCTACATTCCCCTGCTTTAATATGAATGTGTGTGAAGGTAGGAATGTTACGTTGCCTTGAGTGTTTTTCATGTCGACTAGTATACTGTTTATTTTAATGGTGGCTGTTCCTAGATTTCTGAATACTATTTGTATTTTAGTGTATCCTGTTAAGGGGTGTTGTATTATCTTTGTTTCTGATGTATCTATTTTTACCATTACACTTGCTCCGCCAAACCATCCCATCATCATTGATGCATATGCTACTGCCATTCCTAGTGATACTGCTAGAATTATTAGTGAGACTATTATTGCTGAAATTCCAGCCTTATTTGCTTTGGGATCTTTCAATTAATCCCTTCATAATATTTAGAGTTTAATTTATTGCTTTCTATTGGCTGTGAACCAGTTGTATTTTTAAGTGTTAAACTATTACGTCTAACTGTTTTATTGCGAATAATGCTATTGCCAATGGTATCGAGATTTCCCTTAATTCTGGCGAATATGAAAAAACTGCTTTTTCAAAGCCATTAGACTTCATTGTTGCTATTATTTCTCCATTTTTTATTTCAATTATTTTTATCTCTCTTCCTCTTATACGTTTTATTTTGAATGTTAACTCTTTAAACTTTCCCTGGAGGGGTTCCGTTATTTTTCTTCTTCTTACCTCTAATATTTTCCTTCCATTTTCCTCTATGGTGAATCCTGAATGTCTAAACTGTTTGAATATTATCTTAAATGTTTTATGAAAATGTTTTAAATTATATACTGGCTTTATAATTCCCTCTCTTCTTGCTTGAGCAATTATTTCTCCATTTCCATTTCTTAACTCTATAATGTTTATTGGAGGCTCAATATATTCTAATGGTTTATGATACTTGACCATATATGTTCTTTTTAATTCCTTTAAAAGATTTTCCAATTTTAGACTGGAATTTTTATCTATGAAGTATTTCCTAAAATTTTTATCGTAGTTTATGATTTCTCTTTCATATAATTTTCTAAGTATTGCATTAATTTTCCTTACTTCTTTCAGTGATTTAATTCTTGAAGCAATTTTTCTAGAGTCAAAATAAAATCTACCATTTAATGTTCTTTGCAATCTTATGCTTTCATTTAGGATTGTATTTATTATTTTAAGTGCTAGTTGCGGATGGGGAAGCAAGGGTAATTTTCACCCTTGATCTTGATATAATTTGCTTTAACTCTTCTGCTTGAATTTTTAATGCCTCAATTTTAGTTTTTAACTTTTCATTTTCTACTTTCATTTCCTCATTTTCTTTCTCTAGTTTTTCTCTTTCTTTCTTTAGTTTTCTCATTTTTTCTTCTAGTTCTTTTTCTCTTATTTTCAACTGTTCTAAGTAGAGTATACGTGAGTTTACAGTTCTTAGCAGGTTTTCATATTCCTTTATTTTTATTTCTAGTTTATTTATCATTTTCAATATTTTTTCTTCTTTTTGATTTAATTCTTTCTCTTTGTTGTTTAGTTTTTTCTCTTTTGCTTTAAGTTCTGCTTCTTTTTTTTCAATTTCTTCCTGACTTAAAAGCAAATCGTTACTCCATAGTTTTAATTGATGTTCTTTTCTTTTAATTTCAATTAGTTTTTCTTCATGTTTTTTCCTAATTCTTTCCTCTAAGGTTGCTAACCTCTTTACTTCTCTAGTTATTTCATTAGCTTTCACTGTTAATTGTGATAATAAATCTAGTGTTTTATATTGTACATCTTTTATGGCTGTTATGCTCTTTAATGCTTCATCATATATTGTTGTTATGGAGCCATGCTTTTCGGATATATTATCGCTAATTTTTCTAATTTCATCTAGCACGTTCTCAATTATATTTAATGTTTTTTCAAATGCTTCTGTCTCGGTGCTTTTCTTTAGTTTTTCTTCAATTTCCCTTCTTTCTTCTTCGATTTTTATCAACATTTCGTTTAGCTTTCTTTGTTCTTCTATTAATTTTGAGCTGTGTTGTGCTATTTTATTTAGAAAATTAGTTGCTGTTGTTGATGTTTTAGTGATTATGTCGATGTTTGAGGTTGCATTTTTTAATCTTTTTATTGTCTCCATTGCTTTATCGATCAAATTGTTTAGCCTTTTTTCAGGTGTTTCCTTTAGTGCTGCTTCTATGATTGTTATTCTTGAGATTAGATTTTCAATTTTTTCGTCGACTGATTTTAATTTCTGCGTTATCCATTCTATTCTTGGCATTATTTCTCTATTTCTTTGTCTAATCAAATCCCTTTATTTCAATCTCTTTTTAATATAAAAAATCTTCTTTATCTCTTTGGTTTTAAATATTTTTTTCAACTTCAGATTGTGAGTGTGGTTTTAAATGAGTTTAATTAAACGTCTTTTTAAGCGGAGGGATGTGGCTGGATCCTTGCCCAGTATTCGCATTTTTAGATTTCCTCTTACTCGTGATATTAAGGTTCTTGCTTCATATAAAATTTGTAATGGTCAAGTTAGGATTGTTATTGGTAGAAGGAATGGTGAGGGATTATATTTAGTTAATGAGCCTAGTCTTTTAGATATTGAATTGAAGGTTTATGCTCGTCTATCTGAGTTGCTGAGATTTGAGCTTGAGCCTATTAATGGTGAAGTTGATCTTGTGAGATTTATTAGCTTACAGGCTAGAAAAATTGCTGAAGATTATGGCCTGAAGCATCTTTATGACCTAAGCATCGATCGTATAGTTTATTTTGTTCAGAGAGATCTAGGTTATGGTTATATTGAGCCACTAATTCATGACCCTGAGATTGAAGATGTAAAGTGTGTTGGACCTGGGCATCCATTTATAGTTTGGCATAGACGTTTTGGATATTTAGATTGGCTTACAACTAATATCGTATTGGATGAAGATGAACTAAATGCATTGGCTTCAAAGCTTGCCCATATGGCTGGTAAACATGTTTCTATAGCCTTTCCAATTGTTGATGCTATTTTGCCTGAGAAGCATAGAGTTTCCATATGTTATGGTAAAGAGATTAGTCAAAAGTCGACTAATATTTGTATACGTAAATTTAGAGAAAAACCCTTTACTGTTATGCATTTAATATTTGATTTCAAAACGATTAATGCTCTGATGGCTGCATATTTCTGGCTACTAATTGAGAATAAGAGAAGTATTTTTATAATTGGTGGGACAGCAACTGGGAAAACTACTTTGCTTTCTGCTCTTGGTGCTTTATTCAAGCCTGACTGGACTGTTGACACTATTGAGGATGTACCTGAACTTAGGATTCCTGTTAAAGGTTGGGAACCTTTAATGGCTAGACATAGTTATTCATTTGGAAGTAAGATTGGTGAGATAACTCTTTTTGATTTAGTCAAGGTTGCTATGAGAAAGAGGCCTGACTATATTGTTGTCGGTGAAGTTCGAGGGGAGGAGGCATACGTATTATTTCAAGCTGCAGCTACTGGTCATGGATGTATGTGTACTATACATGCTGATTCATTAGAGTCTGCAATTAAGAGGTTAACTTCTCCACCTATGAATGTCTCTCCAAACTATATTCCTTTAATGAATTGTGCAGTAGTTATTAGGAAGGTTGAACTTCCAAGGGGCATCTTTAGACGAGTTGTTAGAGTATATGAAATTGAGGATTATGAGAAATATAACCTAGTTTTTTCCTGGTCGCCTATTAATGATGATTTTGAACCAAGAAATTTAGATTTGTTAATTTCAAAAAGTGTATTGTTGAAGCAACTTTGTCTAGAATTAGGTTGGAATGAATATTTAATTAGAGATGAATTGTCACGTAGAATTTCTTTCTTTGAGGAGCTAAATAGGAAAAATGTTAGAGAGTATGATGAAGTTGTGCATCATTTAAGGTTTTTCTATTTAAAGAAGATTTCACAGGTATTTGGAGGTTTTCAAAGTGACCGTCAAGAGACTCTTCGGTATTCCAGTTAATTTGGCTTATAGATTTTTTGGTGATCTGAGTGATAGTCTATCTAGAAGATTTAATCTGTGGAATTCACTTCGGTATGCAGATGTACAAATTAGCCCTATAGGCTATTGTTCAATCTTTATCTTTTATTTCCTATTTTTTTCTCTTCCTACTTCGCTTTTTTTAATTTTTATGTTGATTATTTTTAAGTTTAACCTATTCTTCTTCCCCTTGGCATTTTCTCCTCTTATAGCTTGTTTTGCATTTTTCTATTTTTATCCTAAATTTAAAGCCCATTTACGTAGTGTAAACTTAACTGCAGAGTTTCCGTTTTTGGCTACTTATATTGGTATGATGAGTGCTGTTGGGATCTCTCCATATAAGGCTTTTGAGCGTTTATCTAGGCAAAATATATTTAAAGCATCTAGGAGGGAAGGTGAAATTATTGTTCGAGAGAAAACTATTTTTTCTAAGGAGCCTATTTCTGCCCTCGAAAACTCCCTAAATTATAATCCTTCAAAGATTTTTAGGAATTATTTACTCACTTATTTGCGAATTGTTAAGACTGGTGGTGATGCTATTGGTTATCTTGTTGAGTATAGTTTTAAGATTATTGAGTGGATGCGTTCATTGCTAAAGGAATATTCTGAAAATGTAAAGTTGTATGGCGATCTTATGATTGCATTATTCGTGTTTATTCCTGTAGGTTTCTTTAGCATTATTTTTCTAATGGCTATTGATCAAGGGATTTTTTTCATGAAAATGTATGGTTCATTTTTGGCGCCTTTATGTGGTTTGGTTTTACTCTATATTGTTGATTCAGAGCAGTTTAAATTTCCACAGAGTTTTGATAGATACTTTAAATTAACTGTTAAGACTATGCTTTTTATATTATTGATTGATTTTTTGGCTATATTTTTAAATTTCATTTCATTCAAGAAGTGGTATTTACTCTTTGCATTTTTAATCATTTTCTCATTGTTACCCTCAGCAATACTTTATGAATATGATGCTAGACTTTGTCGTGGTATTGAATGTTCGTTGCCCTCTTTTCTTCGAGATATTGCTGAATCTAGGAGGATAGGCTTAAGTATCGAGAGAGCTTTGAAAATTGCTTCTAAGAGGTCGTATGGGGAATCGTTAGATAGAATAGTTAAGCGTTTGAATTCTCTCTTGACTAATTCTCTAACTCCAATTGAGAAGGCTTTTGAATTAATTATTAGTGATGCTAAGTCCTGGTATGCTAAAGCTATTTTCTGGCTGTTTAAGGAGGCTATAGTTACTGGTGGAGGTTCATCTGAGACCTTCGATATTTTAGCTAAATTTTCAGAGGATTATATTGAAGTTAAACAGAGAATTTCAAAGGAACTTAAAATTTATTATATAATTGGATATGTGTCTTCATTAATACTGTTGTTTGTCTTAACACAATTCATAAGGTATAGTATAATACCTAGTTTTTATGTTTCTTCAAATTTATCTAATTATCTAGGTCTTCCGATGCAATATGCTTCGAAGAGTGTTTTAAATGAACTTTTCTTTTCAAGTTTTCTGACAATTATTGTTGTTTCTTGTTTGATAGGGTTGATTGTGGGTAAAATTTCTACTGGTAGTGTCGTTGGCGGTTTCAAGCATTCCATAGTATGTGTTATAATTACGATTTTAGGCATTGAGACTATGGGGTGGTTATGGTGAAGGTTAGCCTTAAATTGTTACTGATCTTCATGATGTTGATTTGTTTTACTAAATATAGTTATCTAGTTCTTTCTTATAATCCTCTTCTTGTTGAAACTTTTTCCAAGATCCTAGCTCCACCCTTTGATTATAAATCACTTTATGTTAACTTAGCTGGTCAAGCGGACTATGGACATGATTTTTCTCTAAATGGTGGAGAGTTAGGTGCATTTGCTAAAGCTGTGAAAGGATTTGGCGCACTTAGAAGTTCAAGCCAAGTTGTTTTATCTATAGTTAAGACTTGGAATGTTGATTTTAATGGAAAGATTGTAGGTGTTGAGGTAACTTATTCACTTAAGGGTTATATGGTGGTTCAAGCTTCAGCAAATTCAAATGTGTATGGTGGTGCATCTGAAGTCTGTTTAAAATTGGTGTTTGATAGTCAAACCTTTACTCTTGAGCATAAGAGGATTGAACAGTATGGCACTGGCTATGAAGAGTATCATTATAGTGTGATGGATAGAGTGAAATCATTCGCGCTTCAAAAACAAGTTATAAGAGGTGACAGAATAACCATAACTGCTTCTCTTATTGTTTCAGCTGAAGCATATGGTGCAATTGAGGATTATTCCTTCGCTAATTCAGATTTTTATCTAGGTGACTTTGGAGCTAAAGTTAATATTAAAATAAGTTATTTAGAAGAAACCAATTTAAGTGCAAGCATTTCAAGAGAAAAGGTGTATTTAGGTGAAACTATTATAGTCAAAGGAAAACTATCTTCTGGTTCTAACATTCCCTTGGCTAATAGACGAATAGATTTTTATTTCGATGGGGAATATATTGATTCAACTTTAACTTATAGTGATGGTTCATATACTTTTTCTTATACTATACCTGCAACGACGACTCCTGGTACAAAAGTTTTAACCTTTAGATTTAGTGGTGATCAATTATATCTCCCATCTCAAACTTCACTCTCGATTTTAATACCCACCTTTACTATTAATTCTTACACTTCAGGTTTAAAGATTCCAGTTGGTGGATCACGTTCCCTTAAAGTTTATGTCTATGATGTTAATGGATATAATAAAAACGTAAGAGTTATTGTCGAAAATATACCTTCATGGCTTAAAGTCCGTTTTGTTGGCTCTAATTCAAGTGTGCCTCCATTTAATGTTGCTTTAATTTTTAAGGCTACTGATATAGGTTTAGCTTTAATAAGGATTGTTGGACTTGGAGGTGATGGTCAGAGAAAAGTTTTATACTTGAATGTACGTGCATATGAACAACCTTCATTTGAAATTAAAGTTTTTCCTGTTAATCAAAGTGTTTTTCAAGGAGATTCAGCTATTTTTAATGTCTCAATATTTCCTCTTAATGGCTATAGGGGGAAAGTGAACTTAAGTTTAATCGCATTGGAAGGAGATTTTCCATGTATTTTTTCAGAGAATCCCGCTGAAATTAATAGTAACAGTGTTAAGCGACTTAGCCTCCTAATTTATGTTCCATTGTCAACACTACCTAGAAATTACACTTTTAAGATATTTGGCTATGATACAAATTCAGATATACAGGCTGAAAGTAATTCTTTCTCGTTAGAAGTAAAGTTACTTTTAAAGCCTACCTTTAAATTACATGTATTTCCTAAAAATCAAACTATCTTTGCTGGAGACACTGCTTACTATAATGTCATTATTGAAAGTTTAAACGATTTTGAAGGGTATATTTATCTTAATACTTCTTTTCACAGCGATTTTAATGTAAGTTTTAGTTTAAATCCCATTTATCTGGATCAGGGAGAGACTTGCATGGTTAATTTAACTATAGTTGCAAGTGAGGCTAGTGAAGGTGGATTTTATAATTTCACTATATTTGGTTATAGTGAAGGTCATGTAGATTACGATTGGATTGGATTAACTATAATTAACTATCCTGCTAAATTGGAGTTCTACTATGTTAATTGGATTAATAGAAAGTGGTTTTATGAAAATAGCTTTCTGCCTTTTGAAGCTGTTGGAGTTGTTATAAGGTATGAGCCCTTCAGGGAGATAATGTTAGAATTCCCTAGAGATATAGTAAACCCCTACTATGAAAATAATGTTTCACTTTTAACTAATGCATCTGGAGTTGCAACCACTATAGTGCCCTTAAGCGGATCAATATATTCATTTGGTTTTCATGAAATTATTGTAAAGAGTTCTACTGGTAAAGTCGTTGGTAAAGGGATTATTAAAATTGATGGTGTTAAAATTGATTATGAAGTTGAAAATCATTATGGTTTTAGTATTGTTTACTTTTACTTGAAATGGGCTTTAACAGGTAATTTGTTACTAAATAGAAATGGTACATTGGAGTTAGAGCTTCATCTCCCTAATGGTGATGTTGTTAGAAGTTCACCAGTAATGGATAATGGTTCAATAATATTTTATCCTCCAAGAATCGATGTGGAAGCAATGGGGGTGGGCTATTTATTCTATACTGGGTCAGGCCAAAAGGTATATTTAAACTCATCTTCTCCGTCAATGGTTTTAATTAGATTCAGAAGCATCGCATCATTTTTAATTCAGAAGGAATGTGTTGACCTTAACTATAATTTGATGTTTAGAGTGTATTATCGATTTACTATTGAACCTGCAGATAACATCACTGTGAAACTATTAGTTTTAGATGATAATGGAAGAATATTGCATAGTATCGAAAAGAGTACTGATAGACTTGGAATTGTTTATTTTTCACTTCTTTTACCATTCAAGAAATCTTTGAACATTAAAATTTTATGTTTAGACAGAAGTGATAAGTGGATTACCTGTTCCTTATGGGCTGATTTATATGTGTCGAGAGAGAACTTTAAGATTCTTATAACGTTTTCAAAGAATTCTTCTCTTCTAATTGTTAATCTAGCTTCAATGTTTGGTTTAATGGATCTTCACTGCACTTTAACTATTGAAATATATGATGAGGCAAAGTCTCTTCAATATGCGTGGTCTCAGCTAATTTTAATTCGTCATGGAGTTCCATTTAAAGTAACTTTTCCAATAAACAGACTTAAAGCATACTATGTTTATGTCAAGGTTGTTTTTAAGGGCGTCGTTATCGGAGAAGTTTTTAAAGCATTATCGAGTGGTGGTGACATTGGAGGTAGTTATTGAGCATATTTTTTCTGGTTTCATGATCTTCCTTTTAATTTCAGCTTGCTTACTCTGCGTTAACACCTACAATAATATAGGTAATCTTAATTTTAAGTTAGTTGACCCTCTAGCAAGTGTATTTGAATATTTATCTTCAGCTTTATTCTCAGATGAAGTGTCTAATCCGGCTATTAGTAGTAAAATGGACTTGATTTGTAGTAGATTTTTCCCGAATGCCTATTTAAACTATGATTTTCTTAAGGACTTACTAGGTCTTAATAATTATGGCTTCTCATTGTCATTACATTATCCTTTGAAAGTTAATTTGATTTTGAATGGACGTAAGTTATGGTGTTCAATTATCAATAACATCAATTCACGTTCTATTAAAGGCACTATTTTTCTTTATGCTTTTATTAATGGGTCTCTTTTTGATAGAGCAGTATTGTATGTCAGTAGATCTGGATGTGAATATCAATTTAAAACAAAACCTGAAGTAGTGATTGCAACTGCACTTTCAGATGGTTTATGGGGCTTTAACTGGACTGGTATTTTAGATAAATTACTAATCTTACCATTTGACGGTCATTTTTATTTAACAGGAATTTCTATTTCCGATACTCAGTTCTTATTATCAGACTGCCTTATTAACGGAGGGAAGATTATTGAATTACAAGTCAATAAGTCAGTAGAATTTTTAAGTCAAACTTTGAATGAAAATGTGATAATTGATGAAGGAGAAAAAATTGTTTCATTATATGTTTCTGGAAAAGGAAGAATTGTAATTAGCTTAGGTTACATTAGTGAAAACTACACCAAGAGTGAAACTTATGTCTCACAAGAACTATACATTAATTCTCGCAGTGTAAAAGAGAGTTCTTGTACTCTAAATCTAGAAAATTCAATATCCTTATCTAGAGGCGTCAGCTTTTCTCTTAAAATATTTTGTACAGAGGGGAGCGTTAAACTATACTTTGGAAGTAGACATTATCCCTCCAAAGTAAGATTGTCACTTTTTCCTGGCTTAACCTCTAAGGGGTTATTTTTCAAAGTACCCTCTAACATCCTTAATCTTTATCTTCTAACGTGTGAAGGTAAATTATTCAATTTGAATGCTGAAAAAGTTAGAAGCCATCTTTTTCGAGTTGATTATGTTGAAAAGCCAAGTTTATTTTTAGTTTTTTCTCCTAGATTTAGGAGATACTATGTAATGTCTTTTCCTAATATTTTTGAGGATTATGGAGGTATTCCGAGTGCTAGAAGTGTAAGGTTTTCGAGCACTGTATTAATAATGAGTTACCCATATGTTCTTCAAGCTTCTGTATGGGATTTCTCCATTAAAAGTGAAGTTGAAGAGTCACTATTTACAATAAATGTCTATCCTAATCAAATTTCAATAACGCCAGGTTCTATAGGTAGGATTACAATTGATGTTATTCAACTAAAGAATATTAATTCTCTAGTGGTTTCATTAAACACATCTTATTCCAGGAAAATCTTTAAGAATGTGACTTTTACTAAGATTTCAGGGCTAGTTCCATTTACTAGTAGCTTATATGTACAACCTTATGAAAATGCTTCCATGGGGATCTATAGTATATACATTGAAGGTATTAGCAATAATGGTTTTGTTGTCAATTGTGAGGTTAAAATAAATATTTTACCTCCTCCAACACCTGATTTCACTATTAGCATAAAACCTACAATTGTAAATGTTCAACAATACAGCAATGCTTCAGCGAAGGTTTTTGTAGATTCTATTCATGACTATAATCTTAATGTGAGTTTGTCTGTGAATAGCACTCCACCTGATGCTAAAATATCATTCAACCCCATATCTAGCGTTCCGCCTTTTCAATCAACTTGCCTAATATCGACTAATGCAACTCCAGCTGGAATCTATGAAATTAAAATTACTGCAATTGGTGTTGATGGAAGGAATCATACTCTCTCTTTCCTTTTAAATGTCACAAGTTCTCCACCAGATTTTAAGGTTTATGTTACACCTACTAATGTTGTTATTCGAAGGGGAGGTTTCGCAACATTTACGATTAAAGTAATTTCTATAAATAATTTTAATGGTCTAGTTACTTTAAGAGCCGCTAATCTTCCTCCCTTTTCATTTAGCCTTTTTCTTCCTCGCCGTGGTTTTCCTTCATTTAATAGTACTTTGAGAATCTTCGTTTCCCGTTTAACTTTTAGCGGAACATATTATGTCACCATAATTGCAACTAGTGACTCTATAACACGAACTTCAATTATTCGTTTAGAGGTGATATAGTGAATAGTTGTATTGGATTTACTCGTATATTGGAGGCAATATTGGCTTTGATGCTACTTACATTTCCTTTCTTATTGCTAAAACCACTAAATCTTCAAGATAATGAAAATTTAAAGGAAATACTTATGGAAGTATTAATTAAAGCAGATGCAAATGGTGATTTAACAAGATATGTTTATAATGAAGATTGGGTCAAAGTTGAGAAGTTAATTTTGAATTTAATCCCTTATAATATTAAAATTTTAATAACGATAAAAGATGAATTTGACAATATACTGTACACTGTCAACCATGGTTTAACAGTTAATGAAGACATTATAGTAGTTTCCTATATCTTAATGTTTAGGGGGTCTATTAGAATTGTTATTCTTGAGGCTTCATGGTAAAAAGGGTCAAATAGTAATATTGTTTGCAATTTTATATGCTAGCTTAATACTAAATTTAGTACTTACACTTCCTCGTTATGTAGATGTTCCTCAAAGACCATTTCATCATGTTAGGTTAATTAACTTGATTCTGAAGCGAATAACAGATGCCTCTTTAGCTTGGGCTAATAATGGTGGAAATTTTTCTCAATACTTAACTTGGTGTCTAAGTAGTCTCTCGAATTATTATCCAATTATCGTAAGGGTTTTAAATTATTCATTATCTATGAATGAACTCTCATGTAAGGCTTCAGTAACTTATCTTATAAATTACTTTCCTTTTAATCTGCAATATCGTCTCAAATGTATATCAAGCTTTGGAATTTCAATAGTAGATATAATCTCTAATTCTTCTCCTTCCCCTTCTTTTAAAGCAAAAGTAATTAGATTAAAAGTTTTTTCAGATAACTTTTCTTCTCCAAGCTCGATTATTTTCTCTGCTCTTTATTTTGATGGATCAAGTTGGCATGAGACTTATGCTTCTATAAAGTATACTCAATCAATTTTTACAGTTTCTCTAACTGTCCCTCTAAATGCAACTTTATTAAGATTGATGATAGGTGATTGGCGTGGTATTATCATTAATATTTCGTTTAAAATCTAGTTTGCGTAAGGGAGTTTCTGAAATTTCAGTTAACATTATTGTTAGTTTTATCTTCATCTCTATAATTCTGATGATGTATACTTCAGGATTTAATTATGTCAATTTTCTTTATAGTAAAGGGAATAGGCAATCAACTAAAAGTTTCTCTCTCTTTCTTGCTAATAGTTTGGATGATATGATTTTTGTAGGTGAATCAAGAGTCTTTGATGCTGATAATAACGTCGTAATTTTTCAAGTGAAAAACTATTCACTTCTTTTGATAAATGATAACTATATTTTAGGGGGTTGGAGAGATTTTGAAGTACATATTGTTTCCAGCGTCTATAACCTATCTGGGAATGAATTTATGATTTTATATGGTAGTGGTAATGTTTTTTCATTTAATGATACTGGTTTTCACATTTTATTGAATGCATCTAGGATTATCCTTAAATTTAATATTCAAATTATCCATGTTGGTGAGCATTTATTTGTTAGAGTGTATAGCCTAAAAAACCGGGATAATGTCTTCTTAAATGATAGATTTTCAATTAAGATTTCATCTATTCATCGTATACTGCGTAGGTATTACTTACCCGATAGGTCTTTAAAGTTTTCATTTATTAGCGGCAGCTTCAAAAGGACTTGTTTATTAAGTTTGCCTTTACCTTTAATTTATGTTTTATTTGAAGTTGTTGAATTGGAGGTTGAAGAGATATGAGTATTTCACATGTTGTTGTATTGTCTATAATTATTTCTTCAGTGATCGTAGTTGGTGTTCTTGGAGTGCATCACTATTATGTTAACATTTTATATTCTAGTTCGAAATATGAATTGGATTATGTTAAAAGTCTCTATAAATCTATCTTAAACATTATTTCTATGGGTAGTGCTGAAGTTTTTCATGTTAGGCTTTCTACTGGGAGAATTTTCTTATTGAGTGATGGTTTTATCTTGATTAACTTTAATGATCAGTGTTTGTTTGCAACAGTTAATTATGCTATAACTTATTCTTGCAAGGTTAGACTATATAGTGTTGAGTCATTAATTTCTGAAGGGTTAACTGATAACTTTGCTTTTTCAATTAGAGGTTTAGGTGATAGTGTTTTGTTGCATTTTAGGCCATTAGTAAAAATTTTTAATGGGCGAGTAATTGTTAGTTGTGTTATTTTTTATGAGCCCAGCTTAGATGTTGTTGTCGATGGCTCCTTAATGGTTAAGAGTGAAGTGGAATATTTAGAATATAGATTCTCGTCATTGCAGAGTGGAGTTCACGTTTTAAAAGTTACTTATGGTTCTTCTACTGATGTGTTCAATGTATCTGTATCTCCACATAGACCACTCGTTATCTTTATAAAACTTTTAAAAGTCTGGTGGAATACATGAGGTATATTATCTCACATTTTATTTTGACATTTGCACTTTTTATTTCGCTTAACCTTATTTTATCTGCTTTTTATTTAGTTGTTTCTCCTTATCGTTGTTTAGAGTTTGTGGCTGATGAATCCCTTAATTTAGTATTAAATGCCATATTGAATTCTATTACTTGTATTAAGCATGTTGATTCCCCTTCTTATATGTGTGTTAGAGTAATTCTTCCAATTGAAGTTGAAGGTTCCTCTTTGAAAATTGATGATTCTGGACATTTAATTATAGTTTTTGGCAGTCATATTTTTTCAATTAAATTGCCATCTAGTTTTGATGTAATTTATATTCCATCTGACATCTTTATTTCAAAAAGTGTGGTAAGAGTTGAGGTTTGGAGTGATGGGAAACATGTCTATGTGAAGCTCTCTGATACATAGTTATTCTACTCTTATTTCTTTTCCGCTAACTCTTTTTGGTAGAATTACTTCTAATATTCCTGCTCTAAATCGAGCTCTTGCTTTTTCAGGTATAACTGGTGATGGAAGTCCAATAACTTTTTTGAAATATTTGAATGATGCCTTTCTCCTTATTACTCCTAATCTTTCAATTTTATATTCTTCCCTTAATTTTGCTTCAACTGTCAATGTGTCTTCTGTTGCGTATATTTTTATATCCTCTCTATTTACACATGGCAGATCAATGTTTACTATTATTACGTCTTCAAATTCTCTTATACTGACTAAAGGTTCTAGGCATTTTAAATTGTAATCCCACATAGGTCTTTCTCTTCCCTCATACATTTCATCTATAATTCTTTCAATTTCCCTGCTTATTTCATCAATTTCTCTAAAAATTCTCCACATCTTCCCATCTCCTAGCGATACATGAGGGGTACTTCACTTTCTTGGATTTTCCTCATTGTTTTTAATTGTCTTTGCGTCCTCCTCATTAGTTCTCTTGCCTTTATACGTATCTCCTCTGCTTGTTCTATTAGTTTTTTCGTGTCTATTTTTATCCCAGTTATTTTGCTAAAGGCCTTTAATATCGATGCAGCAGCTGCTGGGTCTGGAAATTCTGTGAATGATTCTGATAATAGAAGTATGGCTGGGACCCCATTTTTTATGCATTCTCTTAATATTAATGCATTAGCTCCAGCAATAAATCCTTCTTGTAGAATTTCAATTTCATTTGCCTCTAAAAGTTTTTTTCCTTCCATATTTGTTGCTACGCCATACACTTTTGGCTCTTCAATATCCATTCGATTTGGTACTCCGAGTCCAGTTAGCATTAAAATGTATTTCCCCTTCTTCTCTTTTACCCATTGTACAATTTTCTTTGATAAAGCTAGAATTATTGGTGTGGAAAGTGCTATTTCAGATATTATTGTTATTACTTTTTCATTTGCATAGATTCTAATTGGTGCCTTTAATTCTCCTTGATGAAGTAATATTACTGGTGGAATTAAGTCGTAGTAGGCGTATCCGTGCTCTGGTAATTTTAGTTCCTTTGTTAGGTGAACCGTTGCTATTGATCCAACTAATCCTATGTCTGGTAGGCCGATGATTGCGATTGGCTCTTCAAATTTTCTGTCAGTATATTCTATAAACTGTATTTCTCTTAAATTGTCTACCATATTTCTCCTCCAAGTTATTTTATTCTTACTGCTATATGTAATCTATGATGCGTTTTTGCTCTTCAATTTTTTCTTCTTCCAATTTTTCTTCTATTTTTTCTCCTAGTTGTTCTTTTATTCTTTTTATTGTTTCAACACCTATTGTGGGTATTCTTAATAGTTCAGATGGTTTAGCTTTTCTTAAGTCTTCTAGTGTTCGATAACCTGCATTATATAGCATTCTGGCTCTTATTCTACCGATTCCTCTTAAATGTATTATTGATAGTAATTCTTCCTTACATCCATATTCAACTCTTAGCATTAGTTTTTGTAGTGGTTTAATATGGTATTTTAGTCCTAATATTTTGCTTAGCTCTGCTGCTGAATATAATAGCCATCTAGCGGTTGATGCTAATGCGTATATGTCCCCAGATCCAATTTCATACTTCTCTATTATCTCGTCTTCTCTAGCTTCATTTATCCAATCTATCAATGTTAATGCAGTTTTTAGCGATGCCAAGAAGTATTCATATTCGTCATATTCTATTGATGAGTCAGGTATTGTTAAAAGAAATTCATTTGATCTAGTTAGCAGTATGCTTGTAAGTTTTTTTCGATCTCCTCTTCTTAAGAAGAGTTTTGGCATGTCTGGTGTTGATGCTATTAAGTGTAGATAGCCTAGGGTTGTGGATTCTCTTGTTTTTTCTAATCCCTCTCTTATGTATACTGCGCTTAATGGGTCAATATATAGTTCTGACACTCTTCTTCCAAGCTTAGTTGCCTTAATCTTATTGTTTTCTCTTTCAACCATTTCATTTATTGTGAGAAAGTTGATTATCCTGTTTAATACTTTTTTGATGTAGGTGCCACTTCCGTATTGATGATAGTAAAATGTATGTCTTAGAAAATCTATTATACCCTTAATGGATCTGGCAAATCCAGTTGCTATAATTGCAAGTATGTGTGACCTTAGTGCAGGTTCTGTTGCTAATTTTGACCATATTCTTTCTGGTGGTGCTTTAACATATTTTTCCATTAAGAATTCTTTTTCGTCTAGTGTTCTTGCAATTAATATTGCTTCTCCATATTTATCATATTTAGGTCTTCCTGCTCTGCCAGCCATTTGATGGAATTCTAGAACTGGAATATTTCTGTATCCCATTCCAATATCATACCTGCGATAATGCTTAATCACTACTCTTCTAGCTGGTAGATTTACTCCTGCTGCTAGTGTTGGTGTTGCGCAAATTACTTTTATTTTAAAGTTTCTGAAGGCTTCCTCAATTATCCTTCTATGCTCATATATTAAACCTGCATGGTGAAATGCTGTCCCACATTTTATACATGATGCTAATTGTTCACTTATTCTTGTCACTTCTCCAGTTTGAAGTATTTCATCTGAAATTAGCTTTAATTCGTTTTTCTCTTTTCTGTTTAGAAGTCTCGAGATTGTTGGAGCTAGTTTTAATGCTAGCCTCATTGCTCTTAATCTTGTATTTGTGAAGATTAATATTTGCCCTCCTTCTTTAATGGTGTTTATTGCGATGGCTTCACAAGGCTCTGAAGTTTTTCTTTTCAGCTCTAATATTTTGTCATCATTAAATATTATTGCTCCTTTCAAGTAAACTCCTTTTCTTAATGGGACGGGTCTCCAATTGCTTTTAATTAATTTTGCTCTAAGCCATTCAGCTATTTCATCAGCATTTCTAATGGTTGCACTAAGTGCAATTATTTGGGCTTCAGGATTTATTTGCTTTAATCTTGCTATTACCATTTCTAAGGTTGGTCCTCTGCTGGGATCATTAATAAGGTGTACCTCATCTGTTACAATGGTTGTTATATCCTCAATCCAATCTGCTCTATGTCTTAATAGACTGTCTGCTTTTTCATTTGTAACTACTATTAAATCGTAATTAGCTAACCAGGGATCACTGCTGTCATAATCTCCTGTGCTCATTGCAACTTTTATTCCTGCCTCTTCATATTTTTTAAATTCTTCATATTTCTCAGCTGCTAATGCTCTTAATGGAACTAAATAGAATGCTTTTCCTCCTCTTTCAAGTATCTGCTTTGTCATTGCTAATTCTGCAACTAGTGTTTTTCCTGCAGCTGTGGGTATTGCTAGAACAATATTCTCTCCTTCTAGTACTCCTGCTCTTATTGCTTGTTCTTGTGGTGGATAAAGCTTATTGATTCCCTGTCTAGTTATTATTTCTTTTACTATTCTAGGTATATCTAGCTGGTCTATGAGTATTTAGTGTCCCTCCGCTATGTAGGCATTATAAATCCTGGTCTCTGCTCATATAGTAATCCATCTCTCAACATTCTTTCTATAGCTATTTGAACAAATTTCCTGTCTAATCCTTCTTTTTCGGCTGTATCAATAATTTCATCAATTTTTACTGCTCCGCCAATCTCTCTTACTTTTTCTCTAATGATATCCATTAATTTTATTAGCCTCTCCCTTTGTGAGAGTGTTTTCCCTGTCATTATTGCGTCTATGTCTATTCGACCTGTTTCTCTATCTATTGCTGTTCTTTCAAGGACATATTTCATTAATCTAATAGCTGCCTCTGCATCTTCCAATGTTACTTCTTCTCGCAATGCCATTTTAGCTCTTGCTTCCGCCATTCTAACTAAAGCTTCTAATTGTCTTGGTGTTATCGGGATAGTTGCAGCTTCACTCTCTCTTCCTAAGCTCCTCATTTCAAGATAAAATTTTCTTATTCTTTCAGAAGCCTCTTGAGTTAATCTTGGAACAATATTTTTCCTTGCATATGAGATGTATTTTTTAAGTAGATCTGGAGGAATTGGAGGGGAACCAGCATAACTTCTTGACTGATGTAATTTCAGTATATGATCTGACATTTGTTCATCGAGTCTTGGTTCAGGCTTATCTTTTATTGTAAATATTAAATCGAATCTTGAAAGTATAGTTATGGGTAGATTTACATTTTCAGCAATGCTTTTCTGTTCAACAAATCTTCCTAAAGCTGGATTCGCAGCAGCTAAAATAGCTGTCCTAGCGTTTAATGTAGCTACTATCCCTGCCTTGGCTATACTAACTGTGTTGTGTAGTACGAGTCCATGACTCATGAAGTTTCTTGTGGGTTCAACTGTAACATCATAAACCCATTCTGTTTCAATTTCATCTTTGTTTTCCAGAATTTCAATTCTTTTTATTCTTAACCATCTGAACCGTTTTAGTCTTTCAATTTTCCTTATAATTCCCTTTGCATACTCAATTTCCTTTAATGCTTCTTTTTTAAACTTATCAAGCATTTTACTTCTTTTTTCAAAGCTATAGCCTCCTCTCTCTAAGTAGTCAATTTTACTTCTTGACACGCCGATTAATTTAGCAACTTTGTTTTGTGAATAGCCGAGTTTTTGTCTTAATTCTTTGAAATTAGTTATCTTCCTAGTAGCATTCTCGCATTCTCTTATTCTGTTTTTAATAATTTCTAGATATCTATCTATGACTTCAATAGTTATTCCATGATTCATTCTAAGGTGTCTGTGGAAGTAGCCATTATAAGGCAGTCCCAATTTCTTAAGACATGTAATTATCATTTTTCCAATATAAGGTGGCAAAACATCATGTTTCCTATTTTTCCTTTCGCTTCTTTCTATTAATTTTCTAACATTATTATTCACCATGAATTCAGGAATTATTGTTTCTACAAATTTTCTCAAACTGTCTCCAGTGATATAGACTTTAAATCGCTGTCTTCGTTTCCCATTTGAAAGTACATAAGTTTCCTTAACTATTCGTGAGTGAATTCCTAGGGTTAATAGCAAGTCTTGATAGTCTTCGGCAAGACCCCTTGAAGATGTCGTATACGCTAATGCCTCACTCTCAATAGATCCATCACCTTCAAAGGCAGCCTTAAGAAATTCTATTCTTTCCTTTTCTTGAAGTGTAAATACCCTTTGAGGTATTCGTTTAAAATTACTTGGCTTCATTGCTTCTGGAAAGTTTTTAGCCATATAATCATAGACGGCTTTTGATAATATTCTTAGGGTTCTGTTTTTGTCTATATAATCTATTGGCTTAAATCCGAAGGTCTCTTGTATGCTTAACTTCATTTTTGAAATTATTTCTTGATTTGTGTTGCTTAATCCAATTTCATTGCCAGTTACGTTGTATGTATAACCTTCCGTTACGAAGTATCCTAAAAATCTTGCAGCAGGCATCCTAATTGTTTGTGGAAGTTTAACTTTTTTCCTACCTTTAGCAACTTTAGTATCGAGTTTAACCATGCCTTTAAACTCAATTTTTCTGGCCGCTGGAACAAAAATTCCGGCCTTTAACTTGTCAGCTCTTATTGTTTTGATTTCCCCTTCTTCAAAAATAAATACTGGATGTTCTGGTGTTACAATTATTTCTCTTCCATTTGAATAAATGATTTTTATGAATTTATTTGGAGACTTATGTCTACTTACTCTATTAACTCTTGTCCTAAAGATCGTATTAAAATCTGTTGTAAGTATTTCAATATTTAAGTCTGATATTGGAAGTATTTCACAGTTTATTCCAATAATTTTTCTTTCAGGAAATTTCTCAAACAATTTATCAACTAATTCTCCGATTTTTACTTTTGTTCCATCTGCTAGTGTTATTTCAAAGGATGGATGATAGGATTGTTGTTCCATCGCTTCATGCATTGCAACTCTGTCTTCGCTTCGCATTTTATCTATTTCATCTACGCATGCTACACCTCCATCTGCTAAGACTAGTGCCCCTGCCTCTAAATAATAGTCTCCTGTTAATTTATCTCTCACAACTGCTGCTGTTAGTCCTGCTGCAGTTGAACCTTTCCCTGAAGTATATATTCCACGTGGCGCTATTCGAGCAACATATTGAAGTAGTTGGCTTTTAGCTGTCCCTGGATCTCCTACTAGTAGTATGTTTATATCTCCCCTTATTCTAACTCCATCTGGAAGTTGCTTTGGCACTCCACCAAAAAGCAGGTATGCTATTCCTTCCTTTATTTCTTCATATCCAAATATTGATGGGGCTATTGATTGAATTATTTTTCTATGTATAAATGGGTCTTTAGCTAATTCCTTTATCATTTCCTCATCTTCTGGTGTTATTTCAATTTCTTCTAATCCCTTTTCAGCTACATCAATTGAATTTATTTCTAATATTGGCCTGTATGTTGATAGTCTTCCTCTGGGAGTGAACTCTGGCCTCGGCTTTAATATTCCAACTACAATTACCCTGTCTCCTGGCCTCGCTACATCCACGATATCTCCCCTTGCAATGGCATCAATTGATCTTGGTAGTTGACCTGGTGGTAATTCTTCTGGTTTTTCTTGTATTGTCAGTCTTTGCCAATCCATGAATATTGAATCTTCAATTAGGAGTGTGAAGTTTCCACGATGTCTACAGTCTGGATTTGTACATCTTTCAGGTGGATTAATTCTACCTTCACCTTCTCTTTTTTCAATTTTCATTATATTTCCACATTTTGGGCATTCAAAGACTCCTATGATTAATTGTTGCTTAACTGATGAAGCTCTAGTTAGTATTCCTTCTATCATTATTAGTTTTCCAAGATGTTCTGCTCTTATTTTTCGAAGTGGTGTTAGCTCTGGTAATCGTCTAAATCTAGCTCTGAACTCTCGAACTTTTCTAGCGTAATTTAAATTTATTATTTTCATTACATCTCCAACTGCATAGGAAGCTGCCTCTATATACTTAGAGGGCTTTTCAATTAATGCCTCTGCAAGTTCATGATCAAATTTCATTAAATCTTCAAAATCTATTAAAAGTGATTTTTCTCCAGTTATGGCCATTTGGCTTAATCTTCGTCTATACTTATATTCACCTTCACTTGTCTGAAAAGATTTAAAGAATTGTGCGAATCTTTCTCTTGGATCTAATTCTATGAGTTCAAAGGTCATTTAATCTTCCTCCAAAGCTAAAATTTGTTTTTTCCATTTTTCTACAATTTGTGAGACTTCCATTAGTAGGCTTTTCTCTTCAATGGTCATTGCCTCTAAAACATTTGGGGGGAGAGCTTCACTTAAGGCTGCTTGAATAATTTTTTGTAATCTGCAACTTATAATGTCTCTTGCTGTAGTTTCAATTTTATGTAATTCTTGGATTAATTCTGGCAATGGTTCTTCTTTACATTTTTCTCTAAGCTTCTTTAAATATGCTCTTAATTTAGGATAGAAGTGAGGGTCAATTATTGTTAAGTTTATTTCTCTAGATTCCTTCCACATGATTCTTAAAAGTTCTCTTAATGATAATTCCTCACTAACTTTTAAGTCAACTATACCTAGTTCCATGAGTTTTAGGGCTATCCATCTTGGAATTTGAATTTCAAATCCAACACTACTCAAATCAATTCTACTTCCAGCCGCTTCAATTGAGGGACTAGCTTCTTTTATAACTGCCCTTATTAAGCTAGTGTCGTAACTTATGTGTGAAGCTTTTATTATTTGTTTGAACATTGGAAACACCGTGCATTTCATTATTACTCTTGGAGGTGTATTAAGTTTTTGCGTGTAGGCAAGTTAAACTTAATATTATAGGTTGAGAGATTTTAGGCTGGTGACGAAATTTGTTAAGTACAACTATGCTAATGCTTTGGACTGAGAAGTATCGACCAAGAAGACTTGATGATATAGTTAATCAGAAGGAAGTTATAGAGCGAGTTAAACAATTTGTGAAGACCAAGAACATTCCTCATATGCTGTTTGCTGGTCCTCCTGGAACTGGAAAAACTACTACAGCTCTCGCACTTGCATACGAATTATATGGTTCGAATTGGAGGCAAAATGTTCTCGAGCTAAATGCTTCTGATGAGAGAGGTATTCAGACTATAAGAGAGCGGGTTAAGGATTATGCTAGAACACTGCCAATTGGAGAAGTTCCATATAAGATAATAATCTTAGATGAAGCAGATAACATGACTGCTGATGCTCAACAAGCTCTAAGGAGAACTATGGAATTATACACTAGGACTTGTCGGTTTATATTAATTGCAAATTATTCAAGTAAAATTATTGAACCAATACAGTCTAGGTGTGCTATTTTTAGATTTCAGCCACTTAGTGATGATGATATTGCGGGTAGAATTAGATTGATTGCAGAAAAGGAGAATGTAGAATTGAAGGAGGACGGATTAAAGGCTATTCTCTATGTGGCTGAAGGCGATTTGAGAAGAGCTATAAACACTTTACAGGCAGCAGCCGCATTAGGTGTAGTGGATGAGAAATCAGTTTACAGAGTTGTGGGTAAAGCTAGTCCAGTTGAGATTAGAGAGATGATGGAGTTGGCATTGAATGGAAACTTTATAAAGTCGAGGGAAAAGCTTAGAGAATTAATGATAACTTATGGTCTTTCAGGAGTAGATATTGTTAGACAAATGCATAGAGAGGTGTTTGTACTTAAAATTCCAGAGGAAGCTAAGGTTAAGTTGGCAGATAAAATAGGTGAAATAAACTTTAGAATGATTGAGGGAGCGGATGAAGAAATTCAATTAAGTGCGCTACTAGCATTCTTCACACTTTTCGGTCAGCAATTAAAAGAAGGTAAGTTATAGTGGTAAGCTTACTGTATTGGGAGGATGACTAATGAGTTCAATTGACCTCTTATGGGTGAATAAGTATAAGCCAAAGAAATTTTCGGAGATAATTGGTAACCGTGAATCTATTTCAGAATTTAGATCTTGGCTTGAAAAGAGACTAAAAGGTGAGCCAGTTGAGAAAGCTGCTTTGCTTTGGGGACCTCCAGGTGTTGGTAAGACATTAACTGTTGAAGTAGCAGCTCTAGAGTACAATTTAGAGTTAATTCAAATGAATGCTAGTGATGTCAGAACTGCTGAGCATGTGAAGCGTATTCTTGGGATGGCTTCTCAATATGCTTCTTTATTTGAAACTAGAGGTAAGATTATATTGGTCGATGAAGTTGATGGTATAAGTAGGACTGAAGATAGAGGTGGTCTCAAGACAATAGTAAGTCTAATCGATGAGGCACTTTTCCCAGTAGTTCTAACTGCAAATGATCCATGGGATCCAGCATTTAGATCTCTAAGAGATAAATGTAAAATGATTAGATATAATAGAATTAGGTCCCCTACTCTAGTTGCCTTTCTGAAGAAGATATGCTTAAGGGAGGGTATTAAAGCCGAGGATAGTGCTTTAAGGTTTATTGCAAGAAGAGTTGAAGGTGATGTAAGGTCTGCGATAAATGATTTACAAGCGGTAGCTCAAGGTAGAAAAGTTTTAACTCTATCTGATGTTCAGTGGCTTTCTATTAGAGATAGACAGTTTGGTGCTTTTGAAGTTTTAAGAGGAATTTTTGCCGCAAGGACATGTAGGGGTGCTAAAGCTGCTTTTGCTCAATCTCTTGTTGACTATGAAATGCTTATGCAATGGATTCATGAAAACTTACCATTACAATATACTTCACCTAAAGAGCTTACAGACGCGTACGACGCATTATCTAGGGCAGATGTCTTTCTAGGTAGAGCTAAACGTTCTCAAGCTTGGACTTTGCTTAGCTATACTATTGATTTGATGACTGCTGGTGTGTCTATGGCTAAAAAGGAAAGATATCGCTTTGTTAAATATCAATTTCCTCAAAAATTGAAACTGTTAAGTCAAAGTAAAGAGGTTAGGGGAGTTAGAAATGCTATATGTACGAGAATAGCTAAGAAGTGTCATGTTTCACGTAGATCGGCGAGTTCCGAGTATCTTCCCTACTTGAAGTTTATATTTGAAAACAATGCTGTTATTGCTGCTGGAATTGCTAAGTGGCTTCGTCTTGACGATTTCATGATTGCTTTTCTAGCTGGAAGCTTTGAAAAGGCTAAGATGATTGCAGCTCACTTATAATTTAAATGTTGTTAATGTTTTTGTAGTTTCTAATAATTTTAAATAAACTTTATTGAATTCCGAGGAAATAAATTTGGATAGAATGTTTTTGTTTATGTTTTCTCTTAAAACTCTATTAATCTTTTTAACTGCATGTTGATTTACTTTAAAATTTAATTGATAGAATACATCTACTAAGAATAGGTTTTTGGCTGGTGCAGGCATAATTCCTCTTGGTGGAGTATATTTTGGGTTCAATAGTTTTGTGAATTCTTCTAAACTCATTTCTCCTAACCCAACACTTATGACTGCAGTAACAGTTTTTCTAATTAATCCACGTGCAAAACTTGCGCCATAAAAATCAAATAATAAGAAACCGTCCTTGCTTCTATTTATAGTTGCAATATAAATTCTCCTAATAGTCGATCTACTTGCTTTATAGCATAAGTTCTTGAAATTATGTATACCTACAATTTTCTTTATGGCTTTTCTTGCATCATCCAAGTTGACTCCAGGGTCTTCAATTACGTATTTATAATGCCTATATACTGCTTCTCTTCTCGCATTAAATTTTAATGGTACTTCTGTATAAGCCCACAGAACTATGTCTGATGGTAATTTGTTATTCATTTTCTCTAAGTCAATTTTCTTATTTGTTGTGAATGCTATTGTTTGTCCAATTGCATGGACTCCTCTATCAGTTCTACTTGCAGCTGTATACTTGAAATTTTCATTTATTAAACTTACTTCCCTAAAAACTTTCATTAATTCCCCTTCAACAGTAGGTACGTCTGGTTGTCTCTGAAACCCAAAATAGTTATCTCCTAAATAGAATACTTTTATGGCGTAACGTTTTTCTTCCAATATGGCTCCCTTCTCTTAGCAGCTTCTAGAAATGTCCTTTTTAATTGACTTTCAGTTGCTCCTTCTCTTATTTTAGATAAAATGTCAACTAGATTGTTATTTCTCATTAGACACGGTTTTAGCTTACCATCTGCAGTTACTCTCATTCTAGTGCAAGCTGCACAAAAACTTCCATTTTCTAGGGGTTTGACTACTTCAACTTCTATATTGCCAGGTAGAAAATACTTCCTTCTATTTTGCATGTTTTTTCTAACTATAATTTTAGATGCTTTCTTTCTAAGTTCTTCTTCAATTCCATCTAAATTTACATGTAATTCTCTAAATTTTTCGTAGCTTATTCCTATAGGTTCCAATTCTATTAGTTGTAGTATCACTTTAAGTTTTCCAGCTAGTTTAATCATTTCATTTATTTCGTTTTCATTTAACTTTTTTAATATAACCATATTGATTTTTATGGGTCTCATTCCATTTTTCATCGCTTTTTTTATGCCTCTTATTATTTTTTTAGGTTTGATATTGGATCCCGTTATTTCTGAGTATACTTCTTTATTTATTGATGGAAGACTTACATTTAATCTTGTGAGTCCTGCCTTAGATAAAGGGGTTGCTTTTTCTTCTAATAATGATGCATTAGTGGTCATGGCTAAATCCTTTATTCCATTTAAACTTGATAGCATCTCTACAATTTCTATTATATCATCTCGTATGAGTGGTTCTCCTCCCGTTAATTTTATTTTGTTTATTCCGAAGCTTGCAGCTATTTTTGAGATTGTGTATATTTCTTTTGGTGTCATTTCCATGGTGGTGAATACTTCTCCCTCTCTATGACAATAGATACAGTTAAAGTTGCATCTATGAGTAACTGTGATTCTCAGGGAGTGTAGTGGTCTTCCATAGCTGTCGTAAATCATTATTGTTCACGCTTTAGTTCTATCCTTATGTTTTTATATTTTTTATTGAATCCCTTTAGTGAAGATAGAAATCCTTCAATATTCTTCCGGCATACTAATTCTACATATGGTTTGATCTTTAATTCTCTTCCATCTATAGTTATTTTTACTCTAATTTTCATTGGGCATTCTTCAAGCTTCTCGCCATATATTACTGCTTCAGCATATTTTATGCATTTACGATATCCACATAAACCACAGTTAAGCTTAGGTAATTTTTCATAGATTTTAGTGATAGCATCTTCCAATATTTTATTTGCAATATAATCAACATCTTTTATCATACATGTCTCTAGGTCTTTATACTCGTCATTTATAATGTCTTTTATTTCTTCATTTTTGCATACTATGATAAATTTTGAGTTCAATTTTTCTATTAATTCAAGGTCATTATAGTCTTCCACTATGATTATTTTAGGATATTCTGACTCTTTGAATCCTTCAATTAGTATTATTCCATGTTTAGGCATGTATTTTTTAATTAACATTTCTATATTTGTTTCCCTTAAAATTAAAGCTGCATCCTGAGGAGACACTGCTAAGGTTATTTTAGCACCCGCACTGAGATGTCTATTGGTGTCCTTTTCAGCTAAGTCTATTCTTTTTGAGCTTTTCTTAACTGTATAGACTCTAATTCCCTTTTCTACTAGTTTCTCTATTATCTTCTCTATTAACTTTGTTTTCCCAATTCCTTTCCTAGCACCAACTACACAGTATACTTGCATTGATTATTTTTTCATTTTTAATTCTACTTTAATGTTTTCTATAACTGTTTCAGGATATTGGCCTTTTTCATCCTTTTCATACTTTTTAACCATATCCCATATGGTTATGAGTGCAATAGCTGTTGAGACTAGTGCCTCAATTTCCACTCCAGTTTTTCCATATGCCTTAACTGTACTTATGACATCTATTTTATCTTCCTTAACATTTATGTTTACTTCTATTTTTGTTAATGGTATTGGATGGCATAATGGTATTAGTTGAGGTGTTTGTTTTGCAGCCAATATTCCAGCTATTTTTGCAGCGGCTATAACATTTCCCTTTTCTATTTCATTACTTAGTATTTTCTTAATGGTAGTTGACTTCAACTTTATAGAGCCCTTAGCTATTGATGTTCTCAATTGATTTTTCTTGCTTGATATGTCTACCATTCTTATTTCATTTTTCATTTTGTTTCCTCCAATAGTTCTTCAATTCTATTAAACATTTCCTTTATGACTTGTGCAATTAAATTGTCTTCATTAAACTTAAATATACGTATTCTCCCAAAGCGTTTTTCAATGACAATCTTTGCTTTACATAGTTCTTCCAGATGCTCTTTAACTGATGTGTGACTTAACCTAGTTTTTCTTGCAATTTCTGAAATATTTAGTTCTCGATTTTTAATTAAGATTCTAAGTACTCTGACACGTCCCTTAGATGAAAATATTTTTTCAATTATGTTTATAGTTCTATGCATTTTCTCTTCCTCCAACAAGCTTTGAGATTTCCTTTTCTATAGTTTCTATTGGTATTTCAGCTAAGCCTATAGCAGTGCTTCTTCCTCTAGGTTTTACATTGAAGACGCTTGCTCTTATTAATCCGAGATTTTTTAGGTTTTGAATGTACTCCCATAACTTTGTATGTCCTCTTGGTTTTTCCTCCATTTCCTCACATACTAGCCTATATGTTTTTTCAACATCACTTATACTTACATAGGGTGTATCCCTTGATTTTAATGTTCTCGCGATGGCTAGCAGCAATATTTTCTCATGGAGTAGAAGATTTTCTAGGACTTCAATTCTAACAAAGGGATGAATATCAGATGCAGCTTTCCTAACATGCTCTAGCAATACCCTCCTATAACCCTCAATTTCAGCATATTTTGCAGCTCTCCAAAGAAGCTCCAATGCATATCTTGCATCTCCAATCTCTGAGGCTATATCTGCAATAAATGTTATTACATTTTCATTGACAACATTTTCTTCAAATGCCTCTTTAATTCTAGCTTCTAAAATGTCTTTTAATTGTTCTCTAGTGTATGGCTCAAATCTAATGATATTATGCATTAATGTGCTTCTAGTACTTCTATCTAAAGCAGGAAGAAATGTTGTTTTCCTAGCAATAAATATAAAGCTAATTCTCTGGGGGAGGTTTAATGTCTCGTCAGACATTCTAGTCAAATCATATAATGATTCTTCTCCAGCTGTTCTAATGAAATAATCAACCTCATCTAATGTTACTAGTGCGTATATGTCTTCTTTTTGAAGATAATCCCAAATTACGTGGAATAGTTCCTGTGCGGAAAGACCTCTCTCTGGAAAGGTTGGTATTAATTTTCTTATTATGCGATTTAAAACCATATATAATGTCCTGTCCTTATGGCAATTAACATGAATATATTCTAAATCTATTTCCCTTCTTTTCACATGTTGTGAGAAAACTTTTCCAAACAATTTGGAGGTTGCAGTTTTACCTGTACCAACAGGACCAATGATCAAGACTTTCTGACATAATCCTCCTGGATTTTCAATCATGAACCTAAAGTAATTGGCTAAAATTTTCAATTCTTTTTCTCTGTGAGGGAGATTGGAAGGAACATAGTCTATTGATAGCTTGCTTTCATCTTTAAATATTGATGGTTTTGAAAGTTCATTTTCAATTATCTTGGACAATATTTCACCAGTCACCTATATTAAATTCTTCTAATTTATAGATTATGTTCATTTAAACAAATTATTAGTAGAGAGATAAGTGAAAGTAATATTGATTAAAACTGCATAATGTCATAGCTTAATCCATTTTTAGCACAAAAATTCCTTTCTTCTCCAAATGTAATTTTTAGGGACTATGCAAATTCCAGTTTCTTCACCTAGGATTTCAAAATCCACAATATATTGGGGATTTTCAATTGATACCTGCCATTTTAATTCGCTAGTCAGTCTTTCTGCTATTCTCCTAATAACTTCACTACGTGACTTTACAACTCTGCCTCGCCTACTTCCTTCAACCCTAAATGTAACCTCCTTTAATTTAAGTTTCCTAGCCAATTTAACACATGCTTCTGCTATGACTTCTGGCGAAGCTTTAACCCATAGTTGAATTGGAACAATTTTATGAGTCAAGCTCACAAAGCATTCTCTCATAATTTCGATAATTTCAAGTGGTTTTAAGCTAGATATGATAACTATTATTCCAGGAAATTTTGTTTTAACATATTCAACATTATTATCATATGGGAATATACAGTCTAAAATCTCTATACCTGCTCTATCCTCCTTAGACACTTCAACTGATGCTACCGCTACGCGTTTCTTCATTTTCTTCGAATATTAGTCTAATAGGTTTTGGATGATTTATATTGTTGCATGGGGTTTTCCTATAAAGTTCTAAAAATATCCTAAAAATTCAGTAGATGGAATAGTCAAAATTAACTTGTTTAAGTAATTTTCATGAACAATTCTCTTTCCTATCTTTTGGTTCTATTTATAGAATTTTCGGAGGTTTATTATATGCCTTCTTCTTTAGAGAATCATCTAGTGTTACGAGTACACCAGTTTATGATTGAAGCTAGATATGTCGGCTATGACATAGTTGGAGAGATTGCGAAGGGAATCAACCTACTATTAATAGTTGTGAAGCACGTAAATATAGTAAGAGTGAGTTTTACTCACGGGAAGTTAAGATTATCAGGAAAGTGATTTTGGAAGAACTGTTAATCCATATAATCCATACGATGAAGTGGGGTAAAATAAAAATTAGTTTGAGAAGATAAGTCAAGAAATTGTTGGTAATTGTAGATGTAATAGGCCTATTATCCAAATTTAAAACGATTCGCACTAATTATACAACTAATCTATATAATTGAGAATTTTGGATGATCTGTTAATATTCACATATCGGGCCTTAATCATTCAGAGATTTTATAAAGGAAGGGTCAGCACTCAAGATCCAAATCATTCTCATGAATAGGTCATAGGGGCCAGAGTCATCATCCCAAACATAGTTTAGCCAGATTAACTAATAAATATGTCCATAAGTTATTCTTGCTTATAGATAGTTACATTTTTATAATGGTGGTGGAGTTATTCTCCTTTTATTTCTTGGGAGTTTTGTCCAGTTAATGAATTCTTTATTGGGACTTTCTTTTTTATATAGTTCTCTTCTTATACTTTCAAGTAGATTATTCTTTTTTCCTAGATACTCGGCTGCTGTTAAAATTTTATTTCCAGTTTGTTTTGCCTTTTTATAAAGTTCTTCAATGTGTTTTTTCCATTCAAGATCTCTTAAGAGATGATGGTCTAATATTGTTATTGGAACTTGATTTAGTATGGTTTTTAGGTTGTCTATTGCTGACTTTAGTATCTCTGGTTTTGCTTTGTATTGTGGTAGATAGGTGGGTGGCCCCCCTATGATTAAGATTTTAGGTGTATTTTCTTGGATGAAGTTTAAGGCTTCTTTTTCTATTGGTCCTTGAACATCTGATGCAAAGATTACTTTATCTCCATTATATTCAACTAGTATCATTAAAACCCATCCTAGAGGTGTGTTGGCTTCGCCATGCCACATAGGTTTGCTGACTTTAATTGTTGTCTCACCTATCTTGAAGGTTTTATTGTCTGCTATTTCAATTTTCCTAGCTAGTTTTCCAACTAGCTTATTGAAGATCCATCCTCTTTTTCTCTGGCTAAAATTAATGTGGTCTCTATAGTCTTTTACGAATAATATTTTGTCTTTATAGATTTCTTTTGCCTCATCTAATATATTCCATGTCCATGTATAGTCTGTATACCCGAGGGGTGTGTAGTGATCAAGGTGATAGTGACTTATAATTAAAATTTCACTTCCTCTAGCATATTTCAAAACTTTTCTTCTCGCGTTAATTAATGCTTTGTATTCCTTTGGATGGGGTAGTAGTCCAAATCTTTTGCCCAGTGATACTCCTGGGTCAATCATTATATTAGTGTTTGGGGTTTCAATGAATGTACACATTGATCTAACGCCTAGGCTTTCGAAGGCTAGTGGTTTAATTTTTACTTTCAAGGTTTAGTCCTACCAACTCTTCCAGAAGTGTCACCTATACTTTTAATTAGTCCCTTTCTTTTTAATTTTCTAATTATTTTTCTAACTTCTTTTGGTTCAATGTTTAGTATTTTAGCTATTTCATTAACAGTTATTTTTGGTTCATTTTCAAGAAGATTAAGAACTTTATCTTCAATGTTATCTTCAATTGTTGATTTTATCTTAATAAACTTAATATATCCAATGGAGGTTCCTGGTATAACTGTTATGGTTTCTTCACTCTCACTATCACTGACTTCTTCTAAAATTACATTTAAGTAGTCTGGATCTACACTGATAATTCTGCCCATAATAATTCTACCGTCAATTAAATGTACTCTAACAAGGGAACCAACCATGCTAGATATTTTTTCAATGTATTCTTCAGCAGGCACTCTACAACCACTCTCCAACTAATCATACTTAACACAAACAAATAAAGAATAGCCTTTTAAACATTATTGTTCTTTTCACTTCTTCGACAATATTGATGTTATTTTAATTGCTGAAAGGTAATGCGGCGGCCGGGATTCGAACCCGGGCTGTGGGCTCGGGAGGCCCATGTCCTGGCCTGGCTAGACGACCGCCGCTTTATTTTGGGGGCTCCTTCTAATGCCTTCCTATCATTATTCATCTTAACTCTGACCAGTCATTGCCCCCTATTACTAAAATACCTTTCAGTTGAATAAGTCTTTCTTTAGTTTTCTCATTATTTCTAATATTTATTTTTACAATGTTTAGGTAGGGTTATGAGTATATGTCCTATAATTGTTATGAATGGAGTAGGTTTTCTATTTATTCAGCTACGTTTTTAGTCTTTTTCAGAGATTTAAATTTCTTTCACATTTGTTGTACTAAGAATTCTTACTATAAGTATTAAGTAAGATTCATTAAAATATATCCAGTTAAGACTCGGTGTAGATCTAGCTAAATAGTTATTTATTAATAGTTTTCTAGAAATGTCTAGGAGTAGGTGGCCTTGGCTTTAATGCTTGAAAATTTAACTTGGAGTGAAGTTGATAAGCTTGATAGGGATAAAAGTGTAATTATTGTCCCGGTTGGGTCTATTGAGCAACATGGTTATCATTTACCCTTAAATATTGATTATATTCTACCATATCGTTTTGCTTTGATGGCTTCAGAAAAAGTTAAGGATTTCAGCTTAATAGTAGTTCCCCCAGTGACCTATGTTTGCTCTCAACATTACATGGCGTTTCCTGGAACTATATCATTGGAGCCTGATACTTTAAAGCTATTGATTAAGGATATTTGTAGAAGTCTAATATCTCATGGGTTTAAGAGAATAATTATACTTAACGGTCATGGGGGAAACGTTGCTCCCCTACAAATTGCGGCGAGGGAACTGAGAGGTGAATTAAAAGCTGTAATTGCATTAGTTAATTGGTGGGAGCTTGTAGCAGATGTTATTAGAGAGGTTAGAGTTTCAAAAATTATGCATCATGCAGGTGAAGTGGAAACTTCAGTTGCTCTGGCTCTTGGATTAAGAGTCATATCTGATAAAATTATCGACTTTATTCCAGAGTCTTTTTCAGATTATTATACTCTTGACTTATTATCTCCACCACCAAGACTGATGGTTTTTGGCTGGTTGAAAAGAAGGAATGGTGGTGGTGTTATTGGTGAGCCTAGTAAGGCTAATAAGGCAAAAGGAGAGCTGATTATAAGTAAAATAGTTTCGAGATTGATTGACTTAGCTGAAAAATTGTTAAGAGTCAAAGTTTAATTCATTTAATGCTTCATCAACACTCATATTTTCATATATTATTCTACCTATTGCTCTAATCATTTCATTTGGATTTTCATGTTGCCATATATTTCTTCCAAGGGCTACTCCAACTGCACCAGCTTTAATTGCTCCTTCAACCATTTCTAAAACTTTCTTTGTATTGTCTATTTTTGGTCCACCTGCTATAACTATTGGAACTGGGCATCCTTTAGTAACTTTCTTAAATGTTTCAGTGCTTCCAGTATAGTATGTTTTTATAATGTCTGCACCCAGCTCAGCTCCAATTCTAGCTGCAACCATAATATACTTTAAATCATATTTATCTTCAATTTCTGGTGCCGGAATCATTTCAGCTAATAGTGGAATATTCCACTCCCTACACTTTGAAGCTATTTTACCGAGAGTTTTAAGTGATTCTTCCTCTTCATTTCCGCCAATATATCCCATTGCTATAACTGCATCTGCCCCGATCTTAACTGCATCTTCAATTTCAGCAATTTGCCTAGTTATTCCCTTACCATATATTGTTCTTGCTCCATCAATCCTTAAAATTATAGATTTTCCATATGTGCCAATTAGGTCAGCGTATAGCTTAGCTATTCCTGGGCACAGTATTATTGCATCAAACCTTTCACTAATTATTTTTTTAATTGTCTCGCCAATGTTAACTATACCTTCAATTGGTCCAGTGAAGTTGCCATGATCCATTGCTACAATAATAACTCTTTTCTTTAATCCTAATATACGGCTTAATCTAAAATTTCCCTTCATTTCCAATCAATGAAGTTATTAAGTTTTAAGCTTAATTTATGCTTTGGTGATTAATTTGAAAGCCGCGCTCCTTTATGGTCCAAATGACATTAAAATTAAAGATATTCCTAAATACAGGGTTAAGAGAAATGAAGTTTTAGTTAGGGTAAAAGCATGTGGAGTATGCCAAGCTGATATAAGACTATATCTAGGTGTGAAAAGTAAGTGGGTTCCCCGATACCCTATAATTTTAGGGCATGAAGTGGCTGGAATTGTGGAAGATATAGGTGAAGATGTAAATAACATCTGTGTGGGGGATAGAGTAGCAGTCGATATGATGATTCGATGTGGAAGATGTCATTACTGTCTAATTGGTAAAGATAATTTATGCGAGAATAGAGGTCCATTTTATGGTGGATTTGCTGAGTATACAAAGGCACCTGAAAGAAACATATTCAAAATTTCTGGCAATCTAACCTTTCAAGAAGCTTCATTAGCAGAACCCCTTGCATGCTGTATAAATAGCGTTGAAAAATTGAATCCACAATATGGTGAAATTTTCCTAATAATTGGAGCTGGTCCAATGGGTCTTCTCCATTTACAGTTATTAAAGTTGAAAGATGTCTCAGTTATAGTAAGTGACCTGATTGATGAAAGATTGAAAGTAGCAAGAAAACTTGGTGCAGATGAGATCGTGAATCCACTCGAAGAAGATGTTAGAAAGAAAATAGAAAAATCAACTAACAAAAGAGGGGTTGATGGGATAATAGTTGCTGTCGGAAGTGAAAAGGCAATAATTCAGAGCATAAGCCTAGCTAGAAAACTAACTAGAATAGTGTTTTTCGGAGCAATATGGCCTAAAACAGAAATCTCTATAGACCCCAATCTCCTTCACTATAAGGAAATAATATTAACTGGAGCACATGGAAGAACATTAAAGCAATTTCTACAAGCAGTAAATCTTCTATCAATAAAGAAGATAAATGCAAGGTCAATAATAACTCATACATATCCATTAGAAAAAATTGAAGAAGCCTTTGAAACAGTAATCAAGAAAATTGGATTGAAGACTGTCATTACCATGTGATTTTGTTAAGATCAAAATTGCTTAACATTATTCTATTATGTGAATGGCCATGAAATCCAACCATAACCTGGAGGCCAATTTAATAGTAAAAATGGAAGTGAGCTTAAAGTCAATATTATAAAGTGAACTAAGAGTATGCAGGCTATTTCCCTAAGATTTTCTGGATGGTCTTTTTTAATTACTAGTTTAACTGGCCAACTTATAATATTTGAAACTTTTTTGGGGAGAGGAATTAAGAATGATGTTCTACTTTGATATTTAAGATAGTCTTCTCCAAGTTTATTTATCATTAATGCCTCTTCTCTTAAAGCTATAGCGATTATTGTTAGAGTCGAGATTATCCAAGGAAGACTTGGCCCTGGATTATAGCCTCCTTTGGGGAATGGTTGGAGAGTGCCCAGCAACATTAAACCATAACTCCAAACTATAAAGCCTAAATATTGAGGGTGCCTTGAATATCTGTAAATCCAGAAGTCAATTAAACTTAAGCCATTGAATTTTCCGTAAAGCCAGGTGGTGAAGCCTAAGGTTAATATACAGTATCCAAGCCCTATCATGATGTATGAAAATAACACTCTAACATCTATTCCAATAAGTGAGAATAAGTAAACTACTACCATATATGGTAAGTAGGCTATATCTCCCAGCATCAAAAGTTTAGGATTATAATCCAATAGCGGTATCCAAATAATTCTCAGAATACCTAAACCAGCCAAAAAGAACATTGAATATGCAAAGCTTCCAAAAACTGGAAGAAACAATGTTAATGAACCTAAAAAAGTCAATCCAGCTTTATCAATTAGAAATCCTAATAAGACTAGAAAAATAACTATAAAGAAGCATAAATAACCTACAGGCCTCACATGCATCATAAACTCTTCAATACGCTCAAATTGAAAACCTAAGTCGGGGAAATAACTAATCAACACTTTGTTTACAATGGTGATTAAACTTAGAGTAGTATAGGTTAGTGCGATAGCAAAAATAATTGAAAAAAGAAATGCAGTCCACACTAACTTATCCATAATTAATCGCCAATAATTACTATGTCAAGTTTAACACTAAATACTATAGCTTCGAACACATATTCAATTAATTAGAACACTCCTTAAACTTTCATATAGTTCTAACTAGAAATTCTACTATAAGTATATCAAATACAAGCGAGTATATTTTGATTGGAGGGATTGATGACAAACTATTACAGAGCTTTCCTAAAAAGAAGGGCACTAGCTTTCTTAGAAAGTGCGAAAAGCGACTTTATGCGAGAAAGTTATGACCTAGTTTTATTTCATGTAGAGCAATTTATACAGTTATACCTTAAATATCTACTATTTAGGAAGATAGGAGATTTCCCTAGAACACATTCGCTAATACATCCCATGAAAGATGTAATGAAAGTTTATGGCGAAAGTCTCCTAAAAAATTTTATGATGAAAACCTAGAGACATTGTATCTACTCAAGGAAGCCTATATAACTTCAAGATACCTACCAAGACAATATGACAGAGAAATAGCTGAAAGAATCCTTAATTTCTCAGAAAAGATTCTAGAGGTGTTTAAATGGCTAGAAAAACATTAATAGACTTAAAACTTGAAACCATGAGAAAATGGAAAAAATATTATATAAATACTAAACTCTACCTAGAAAGAATAAAGAAAATTGTCAAGGAACATGATAAATCAGCAAAGATATTTCTATTCGGAAGCCTAGTAAAGGGGGCTATGAAACCAGACAGCGACATAGATGTATTAGTAGTATCAAGACTAGCAAAAAGTATTAGAAATCGGCTAAAAATAAGGATGGAAATAGCAAGAGAAATTGGAGACTTAACACCCTTTGAAATACACATCATAACTCCTGAAGAATATGAGGGATGGTATAGAAAATTCATAGACAAACAGGTGGAAGTATAAAAATTGAAAACTTAAATTGCAATTTGAATAATTGTACTCATATTTCGATGCTTAAGTTCTTCTCCTAAATCATTATAAATGTTGAAATTGGATAAGCGGCCATTATTGAGGCTACTTAAAGATTCCTTTGTATTGTTATAAACTTTAGAAGGGAGTTTTTTGACTATGAATTAAGAGGTGACTAAAATTTTAGGCTATACTATTTTCCCTAAACTTAGTGCAGCTGTATTCTTCACTCTTTGCTCTCTATCTTCAAGTAACTTTACCAGCCTTGGTAATATGAAATCTCTAGTTTCTGGAAGGTAGTTCACAATTTCTCCTAATAGTGAAGATGCCTCCATTCTGATAAGTCCATCTTTATCCTCTAGGAGTTTTAATATTTTTGGAATATACTTTTTTTCATCCTTAGGGAAGACTGAAACTAAGTTTTTAAGTGCTAGAATTGATCGAACTCTTACATTTGAATCTTTATCTTCTAAGAGTCTAGATACCTCATCTAAAAGATATTTGTCAATATTGGAATAAGGAAAATTGGAGACCATGTGAAGAACAAATGCCGCGCCTCTACGGACATGTATGTTTCCTTCTGCTACTCGATCAGAAACTTCTTCAACTATATCACTTACAATGTCAGGGGCAACCATTGAGACTAAACGAAGACTCATAGCTGCAAATCCTCGTACAACTTTGTTCTTGTCTTCAAGCATCTTAAATAATTTTGGCATTAGCGCTTCAACGTGTTTAGGTGAAATTGTAGCTACATATCTTAGGCTGAGTGCCGCAGCACCACGCACTGTGTCATTTCTATCGCTAATCAGCTTTATTAGTTCAGATGTCAAAGTCTCCGTTAACTCGCTTAAACTATTACATATCCTACCTAGAGATAAAGCTAGAAAGGCTCGTACATAGGATTCTCTGTCTCCTACAAGACTAATCAGTTTAGCTATGTATTTCTTCACTAAATTTGGATGTCTAACTCCTATTTCACCAATCAAGTACACTGCAGATGCACGTGCAAAACCGTTTTTCGAATTCAATAACTCTTCCATATTGGGCAATATTAATTCCTCAGCAAGTTCAGGTGAAACATGAGAAAGTCTAGCTAGTATGAGTGCTATTTCCCAGCTCATTGAAAGATCTTTCACCTTCTTAATGACATTAATCAGTGGAGAAGCTGTATCTCTAAGTATAGCTGGGGAACTGAGACTTATACGACTAAATGAAACTATTAGCTCAGGCTTCTTCTCTAAAAGTTTAACCATAACCGATATCACATCTCTAACTAGGATAGGTGTTCTAAATCCTATTTCCCCAAGAGCAAATGAAGCACCAGCTGAATGAAGTTTATGTTTTCCTTCAAGTAGACTAATAATTTCACTCATTAAAACCTTCAAATGTTCTGGCGCTACAGTGGCAATTCTTCCTAGAAGACCTGCAGCATAAAAAACCATAACTGGATCCTTATGTCTAAGAAGTCCAACAACTTGCTTAACGAGTTCTTCATGATATTCAGGAGAAATTGAAAACAAACCCGAAAGAATGAAGGCACATCTCGTTCTCACGCGTATATTTCGATTATTCAGCAACTTCGGTATTTTCGGGAGAAGGTATTCTCTAATTAGCCATGGAGAGATGGAACATATAGCTGTAATTGAGGATACAGATGACATACTTTCACTCAGGTTTTTAGAAGCCATTAACGAGATATGTTTCTCTAGCTCTTTTTCCTCAGGACTCTTCTTTCTCCTCCAAAGCATTATAATCAACACATAAAAAAGTGAAAATAAGCATATTAACTTATTGTAACAAATCGGATATTATTAAAAGTATAACCTGTACATCAAGTTAGCGTCTAGAATAATTGAAACATCAGACTAAAACTTATGCCGATATAATCAACCTAAAATATACTTCACTTAACCTTTTACTGTCTTTAGTCAACAAAATATTTAGAAGTATAATTGTTAGAGGCTTAATAAAGTTTTAAGATTTGTATTTGGAAGCTAATTCACTACTAGTAATTATTTTTATGTGTTTTGATGCTTTATCTTTAAGTCTTTGATCGTCAGTTACAAGTATAAATTTATTTTCTATGGCAACATGTAAATAAGATGCATCATATATTGTGAGATTTTCTTTAGAAGCTAGATTAAAGACTTCTTTCTCTATACCCCTTATGGATATTAACCTAATTACATTGAATATACTACCTATAATATCTATAAACAACAGCGCAGTATCTTTATCAATTTTCCCTAATAATTGATACTCTTTCCATATGGCATTTAGAGATTCATAAAGGGCTAAGTCAATAGTTGCTCCATCAGCAAACGGTCTAACTACCCCTCTCTTAATTAAATTTATAATTGAAGTGGCATCAAAAAGATACACAGCTACTTTCTCTCCCTATCTTCACGTATAATTTCGACAATCTCTTCATCGGATATGTGAATGACTCTTTCACTTAACTTCTTAGCCTTCTCCTCAACTTCATCAAGCATTCGTCTTTTCACCTCATCCTCTAAAGCTCTCCTGATGATAGGACTAGGCTTAATACCATACTTATCAAGCAATTTCTTTAACTTACGAGGAATCTTAGCAGAAACAGTAACATACCTCACAAGTACCACCTAGAGATATTACATTTAGGTAGACTCTTATAAGGTTTACTGATATTGATAAAATAATCTTGTAATACCGTTTAAACATTCTCAATAACGCTTTCTTCATTACCTCGAATACTTCCTAGTTAATATAGCTTCAACAATATCATTTCTCTCTCAGAGTATGTCTGCTATTGAAAGAACTAAGGCATTATTTGCGGACAATCGTGCTAACAACAAATCAACAATAGTAATATCAACTGGTATAACTTCAAATAAAATTTGACATGTTAATTGTAGATTCAATTGGAGTCTATGATTAATATAGGCTTCATGTATGAGGCTGAGCTCTACGACTTAATTGTAGGTGAGGGTGAAACTGTTCTCTTAATATCTGATGTTCATGGAAGGATTATTGAATCTGGATTCGAGGAGTTTATAAGTTTTATATAAATTTCTCCAACTCATTTGGTCTTGCTTGGCGACTTCTTCGACTTTAAATATGGCGACTTTTCAACTAGCCAGCTAGACTCACAACTCAGGTTGCTTCATGAAATTAACTCAGTTGAGCTTCAACGCAAAGTTAAGGATATTTGGCTTTTAAAGGTGATTAAAAATGTATCTGATTGACACCAACATTTCCTTAAAGTAATGCTTTCAAGAAAGAGAAAGGAGGAATGCAAACTTCTTTTAAGAATGCTCAGAGATGGAAAATTAAAAGGAATTATAACAGATTTCACAATACACTCCATAATAGTCTTGCTAGATCATTTTAGAAAATTAAATCCATTAAAAATTTTTAAGCCTAACAGCCTACAAGGGACTATATATACACTACGTCTTTAATTGATGAAATAAAAGCCATTAAATAGGTCGAAAAACAATATCGACATAGATGATGCAATTCAATACTTCACGCCCAATCAATCAAAGCCAAAGCAATAATATCCTTTGACAAACACTCTGATAACCTAAAAATACCCGAATAGACCAAAACAAATAATTGAATCTCTCTGAATGTATAAACTCACTTAATATCTCTCTTATATTTAAGAATCTTAGCGATATTGTTTATGGATTTTTATTCATAGTACCAGTCATAATATACATTAAAGTGTATGTCGTAGTTTGCTGTAGGATTCCATACTGAATGAGAATAGCGGGCTGGATACGACCAAGTATAACTTGTATCCCAAGCCGGCGTCTCAGAATAAAGGTGGTATACATACCAAATTAATGGATCATCCCAATTCCATAATCCCACACCAATACGAGGAGTATCATTTAACCCACTCACAACATTCCAATATGTAACGCTCTCAAAGACAGAAACACCTTCAATATAAAACTTCATATCACGATGAGCACAGCCTGAGACAATGTTACTTCATATATTGCAATTTAAAAATGCTCAACCCATAAATGAACTAATATTATTCACTCTTAATTGTAAAGTTTACTTTGAGGAAATTGATATTTCAGGTTAACTATTTATATAGGTTAACAATTAGTTTACTTAATGTGGATTCCAAGGTGGCTTGGAGAAGCGTATGCTAAATTATATGTTGAATTTGGTTATAGTCCATTTAAATTTAAGGATGCAAAGTCGATTTTAAATTTAAATGAAGATAGGGTGAAGGTGATTTTAAGTAAACTTCACACTAAGGGTATTTTAACTATATTTGATAGGGGTAGGCCTAGGATTTATAGGTTAATTTCACCTGAAAACTTTCTTTTGCTAGCATCTGGGAAAATTAGGAAGATGGAAATTAGACAGGAGAGATATGTTCCATTAATTTATGAATGTTATAGAGTTTTAAGTGAGACTATTAATTTAACTTCTCTGGTACTATATGGATCTATTGCTAGAGGAGATGCATCTAGGAATAGTGACTTAGACTTACTTGTAATTTCAGATGATTTTGAGGGTAGTTTAGGGAGAAGAGTTGAATTTCTAGTTAGAAGAGTTAAGCCAAGGTTGAGGGGAGAATTAAGTCTTTTAAGGAGATATGGATATAACACTTTCTTAAGCTTTTATCCGTTAAAATGTATTGAAGCTAAAAAATTTCCAATAATTCTGCTCGACATCATATGGGATGGAAAAATAATTTATGATAGGGGTTGTTTCTTCGAGAAATTGGCTCTAGAATTAAAATCTAAGTTGATGAAGTTTGGAGCGAAGAGAATGAAGGTGAAGAAGGGTTGGTATTGGATTTTAAAGGATAAGTATAAGCCATTAGAGGTGATTCCATTTGAGTAAACTCATTAAGCTTGCAAGCTCATTTTTAAGGCAAGCCAAAAGTAGGCTTAAAGATGCAAGGGAAGCCCTAGATGAGGGAAACTATCCATACGCTCTAAGGTTAAGTCAGGAATGCGTAGAGCTATCCTTAAAGGCAGCATTGAGACTTGTAGGGATTGAATATCCAAAGGTTCATGATGTATCAGATGTTTTGATAGAGGTGAGAGATAGATTTCCAGAATGGTTTAACAGAGAGATAGACTTCATGGCTAATGCTTCTACAATACTAGTAGCTAAAAGAGAACTAGCATTCTATGGTGGGGAAGAGGATCTTCTAGCACCAGAAGAAGTAATAAGTAGAGAAGAGGCAGAAGAAGCAGCATCCTTCGCAGAGAAAATTTTCCACCTCTGCGAAAAGCTTCTATCACTCTATAAACGCAGTAATGATTCTTCTTAAGGAGTTTAACTCGCTTTTTCATAGGTCAATATGAACTGGTTAATTAATGATACTTAGGTGATAATATACATGCTGTTTTTGTAAAAATAAAAAGAGGGGAGAAATAGGAGAAAGAAAGTCGAATTAAACAGTAGAGACATCTCTAACATCTATGCTGTAGGGCGGAATTTTAAATGTGCATCAACTATCCACCTCTAAACAGCGAGATCATAAATAGAGAAGCAAAGGTTTTATCAACCATTACCGCCATGGGAGGTAAAGCTAGGTTCTTTAGATTAAGGAAAATCACTAGATATCATCAAGAAGTGATTTTTATGGAAAGATGAAAAAGGAGTTTACCGCATATGCTGTAAAATACTACGCAACCAAAAGAGACTCAAAAAATATTGCATAAAAATTCACAATAATTTCTCAGTTATGAGGGTGGGAGCTCATAAACATCTGTTATCCACTATTTTTCCTTCAAGATAGAATTACTATATAATATTTATACTGAGCATGATGCTTATTGGGAAGAGTTCCTCTTGATGCTCTTAGTTATATTTAATAGGAATGCAAATTAAATTGATTTTATAAATTCTATTACTTCTCTACTTCTTGCTGGATTTAGAGATATTGCCTTTCCCTTCTTATGGAATAAAATATAGCCTTTTCTTACTAAATTTCTCATACATTTTCTCACTCTTTTGCCATTTCTTCCAATTTTTCTTCCAAGAAAATTTACCAAGGTATCCGTTGGAAAGTAATATGATCCCCATCTCCCCTTCTTCACTAAGAATTCTATTATTGCTGCCTTAACCTGTTCATCAGTTAAATATTTCATAGTACACTAATAAAACTTTGAAAGTAAATATTTAAATACCCTAACGTTAAATGCTTATTTGATCTCTATGGCTAAAAAAGTCAAGTATAAAGATATGGATGATTCAATTCTCCTAAAAGTCTTTGGACGGTCACCGAAACTTAGGATACTCGATATATTCCTTACAAATCCATACTTTGACTTCAGTAAAAATGAACTTGTAAGAGAACTTGGAATGAGTAAACAAAACCTCTACAAGAATCTTAAAGACCTAGAAGAACTTGGCATAATCAAAATTTCAAGAAAGATAGGAAGAGCTACAATGTATAGAATAAATAGAGAACACCCATTAGTAAAGAAAATCAATGAACTAATAAATGAAATTTCCATGCAAATAGCTAGATTAGAAGCTGAGAAAATGTATGTTCAAGCAGAAAGTTAATTTTCATTAACTATTATCCTCCTCGCAAGAGGATAGGTTATCTGCGATTACACTTGTAACAATTTTATTATATAAGCCTACTTAAATCCATGGAGTATGTAACGTAGCTCGTAGATACGATATAGATGTAACCCTATGTAAAACCTTCAGGAGAGTAATGAAAGTTTAATAATTATGTTACTCTGGTTCTCCATCTAGTAAGTCTATGTAAATTTCCAGTTAATTTACTATTTCCTCTCGATTGTTTATGCTTTATCCTTAGCATAGTAATCTTAATCCTAAATCTCCTAATGGTTTGAAATGTTTCAAGTTAAATACGTAGAGTTTATCTTCAGAGTTTATAGTGGTAGTAGCTATCATGACATCTGTTCTGCAGATCATCACTCCCTTCTTTTAAGCTTCCATTTCCAGCTTAGCGGCAAGTTCTGCATCCCTCTCCATTTGACTTATCGCTGGAAGTCTAAGACATCTTCTGAGGCCTGATACTCGCACATTTAAGAAGACCATAAAAGTATTTCATATAAATTGATAACTGTAATAGTAAGGCTCTCTCCCCCACTTATTATTCGTTCTAATGCCTCATCATCCCTCCTAGACTTCTTATCAAATCAATTATTGGTTATGAGTTATCTTTAGTAGTAGGTTTAAATCGTTAGTATGCTCCATAAGATCAACGAGAACCCAATAACAATTAGAAAGAGTAGAAATATAATGAAAATGTAATATGCCTTGCCCTAAAAATATATGATTAATCGGCCTAATTGAATTTTAGGGATAGGTCCATAGGTTATGGGTCCAATGCTAATAATCACCTTTTTCGTTTGCGCTATAAATTCTGGTAATGTAAAGATTAATATTAGTACTCCAAGTGTCAATATTGAAATGTTGACTATCATTATTGATTAAACCTCTCACCTTTCTACTTCAATTATATTAATTAAATTGTATTCATAAATATGTTAATCATTCTTAATCTAATAGTGTTTCATATAGTAGAAATTAATCTTATAATAAAATTCCATTGAATTTAAAGGTTAAACTTTGATTAACAGAAAGTTTTTGTTTTCTCCGATAATATTTGTATACGGTGAAATATTCGCCCCTTAAACCCTTAAATTCTGATACAGAAATTCTGTAAATATCTATTAAAACTATATTCTTTTTAGAAGTCTTTTTTCATTGTCTTAATGCTCATTACTTGGTAATTTCATATGCTTCTAGTGCACGTGTTTCATTGTCTTTCCATTTCTTTGTGGATGTTGCTCTGCTTTAAGGTTACTGTTTTAAGAAGTGATTGCCTTATTCTAGGATCTCTCCACATCTCCCTATCTCTCTCGAATGATTCCTCCAGCCACCTATCTCTTATCTCAAACCATTTCTCACCCATTTTCTTAACCATCTCAGCATTCCATCTAGCTTGACGTATAATGTCCTTTAGGTTCCTCTTCCTATCTTCCATTATGCTTCTTCTAAGACTAATTTTCAAGCATGCAGCGCCTCCAAATTCACGTTTAATTCTCTGCACCATTTCTCAAGTTCTTTAAGATTTATTACCTGTTTAAATAGCTCATAAAGGAATACTGCATCACCTATATCCTTGTCTGAGCCCAACCATAGCTTGTATGCTATTTGTAGTTCTAGTTGAGCTATCCTCATCCTGAACTTGTTATTCAGTATTACTGTATGGCTATGCCTAATGCTGTAAAGGTGATGTCTTCCCATCCCAATCTTAAACTCTATGTTTGGCAATATAATATCCTTATATGTAAACCTAATACTATATCCTAGGTGCAAGTACTCCCTGTAAACTCTTCTTAGGGAGCTCTCCAATGAGATTTTTCCTTGAAGTAGCTTGAAGCCCGATTCCCTAAGGTATATGCATATTTCTACGAACTTATCCTCATCTACGTCCTGAACTATAAAATCTATATCATCACTTCTCCTAGACCTACCGAAGAGAATTGCGACGTATCCTGCTACAATACTATAGTTTACATCTAACTTCTCCAGAACAGCGGCAAACCTTGTAGCTATCTTGTCCTCAATTGTGAGGCTCTTTTTTGAGATATAGATCTCCCTAATAGCCTTATTCACCAATATATTCTCACTTATAGGGATAACGATAGTTTCATCCCTCTTCACATCTATCATGTACTCTCTAACCCTCTACTGCAAACCTTTAAGGATTATTTCTACTAAAACTACGGTTGAACTAATATAAATAGACATATCACGTAGTGTTTCATGTACATGAGGTGTTAAACTATTGACAGTTAGTTTTTAGAGAAATTAAAAGATTAATCAAGGATAAAGCTTCATAAGTCCACAGTCCAATAATCAATCTAAAAGTTAGATTTAGTAGGTTTTTACATTTGGATAGATTAGTTGTCGAATTGATTAGATAAACATAGTCAATTATTACAACTTATATCTTGTCTTGATATATCTGTTAAAATGAGAATATATGAAACCTTATTTGAAAATGAATAATCTATCGTCATAAGTGTGTTGGAATTTAAATCAAGATTGCCTTTTAGAATCATCAATTGAATTAACTCTCCTAGACAAAAACGTTATTAAGGCCGGTGGAATTTTGGTGGCTTTCACTCTATTTACTGGTTTTTAGGTTGATTTTATATTCAATTGTTTGTATTGGTAGGTATCCTATTGGCATTAAAGCATATATTTTGAATTTTATGGTTATGGGTAGAGTATATTTTTCTGGTGGATTTTCACATTTAGTTAAATATATTTTTAAGAGTATGTGGTCATCCATATTCCACCAGTAATTAGTTGGATATCCAATGCTAAAATACTTGTCATTACATGATACACCTATTATTTCAATGGTGAATCCAGTCACTATTGGAAGAGAAATATTTTCAGAGACTTTCCCAAGAATTATTGTATATAGATACGGTGAACCCTGCACAAGTTTTGAGGCATTAATATAACCTGGATGAACACCTAAAATCAACCTAAATGATCCAGCATACGTCTCAATAGTTTTATATTCAAAAAACCAAGGATAAAAAGAGTCCATATCTAATAACTTGTCAATTGTACTTTCTCTAATAACATTCAAGCTCCTAGGAGAAAAGTAGTTCCATACGAAAAGAGACATAATAAAAGAAAGTGTTAAAAAACTAGTGAAAATTTTAATGTGTTTTTTCAATTCTCCTACCCCTTTATATTTATGGCGTTGTAACGTTCACAATGATCTGAAAGCTCAACTATTTCTTTTTAATATTATTCAGTACAATTAAATAATATGTATAATTTCTTTGTTTCATAACCATAACTTTCATGAAGAATCATTATGACTAGGTTCTCTATACTAATTGTATAATTAAATGAAAATTAAGTTTTCCTTAGTTTTCTATTATTCATGAGCTTAGCGTCAATATCAGAGTTATCTTTGCTCAAGTAACAATTGTTTAGAAATTAAATATTATTTGTCAGTTATCATATATATGGGAGGAACTATTATTGCTTCCTCTCTGTGATAGAGCTTGTATATACTGTTATTTTAATGTTTTTGTGATTTTGCTGGTAGGAGTGAAGGTAAATATTTATGTACAGGCAACCTTCACTGTAGGGTTAACGGTGACGTATTAGAAACTATTAATAATTGTTCTTTTTCAAAGTCTAAATTTTATTGTTTTGATTTGAATGGAGGTGAGGTTGAGTTTCTACTTGACTGGCTTATGGATGTTAGAGGGTGTGGTGCTAGAAATATTTTTTGCCTAGGTTGGTTCCAATTGTCTCTTTAGAGGATAGAGATTTAATTAAATTTTTAGATGAGTTGGGTGTTGAGGCTGTTATTGTTTCTTTTACTGATCTTTTGAGGCCTAGAATTCTAGATGAGGTTGTTAGGCTTGGTGTTCATGGATTTCTAGGGTTTGATGGCAAGGTTATCCTTTCATCTATAATGCCTGATAGGCTTATTGTTTCTAGGGATGTTTGGGAACTATTCTTTCATGCTGCCTTGGTTGGTGGTTTTGATGCGGTTATTGGTTGGGATGTTCCAGTCTACTTTGATATGCCCTATTATTATTCACGGGTTAACTTGGTTAAGGGTTTGGAGTTGACTTATTGGCTTAGTAGATTGGATTTGCCTGTCATTGCATTAGTTAAGGGTAATACTCCCAATCAAGTTAAATTTAGTCTAGACGCTTTACAGCGTATGGGCTTTAAAAACTATGCTCTACATGCTTCTGAATATTTGATGCGATTTAATTTTGATCCATATGCTAGGAATATTCTTTATAGGATTGCTGGTGAAGTTGACCGCTGGATTGAGAGTTTACTTGTTATTGGTGCTTTGCGACCCGAGTCTTTAAGGTTTATTCATGATGTTTTTATGGATGTTGAAAATTTGAGTTTTGGTGGTTTCAGCTATTTTCTTGATGCTGAGGCTTTTAGGCTTTACTTGGATGAGGGTGTTATTGATGTTTCAAATAGGTTTTTAAATTGTAGGTGTCCTGTCTGTTCACGACTTAAATCTAAGGAGTTTGTTGGGGATGTAAATTTAAGGGCTACTCATAATCTTTATCAGTTGAAGTCTATGCTTAATGGAGGCTTCATGTATGAGGCTGAGCTCTACGACTTAATTGTAGGTGAGGGGGAGACTGTTCTCTTAATATCTGATGTTCATGGATGGACTGTTGATTCTAGATTTAATGAATTCTTAAACTTTATACGTAAAATCTCTCCTACACATCTGGTTTTGCTTGGAGACATTTTTGACTTCAAGTATGGTGATCCATCAACTAGTCAGCTTGACTCGTTGTTCAATTTGCTTGGTGAAGTTAAATGTACAGTTCATTTGGCATGTGGTTGTAGTGATGGTGAGCTGGAAGGTCTTTTAAGAGTTTTGGACAAACTTGTCTTTAAGGGGAAACATAAATCTCTACCCTATATTGAAGATGACTTTGAGAGTGGGCCTCTAATTAAATTCTACAAGCTCTACCGTTCAGTGAAGAGTGAATTGACAATTAAGCTTCCAGATAACAGTATGTTAACTGCTCTTCATGGACATAGGTTAACTTTAAATCCAGCTGAAAAGCTCAGCATTGTTAAGAGTTTAATGCTTGAATATAAGGCTTCAGTTGATGCTGACTGGATAGTTATAGGTCATATTCACAGAGCCTTCATAGACTATGGAAAAGGTTTAGCTTCAACTGGATGCTGGCAACTCCCACCTAGACATCTCCAACGCACAGTAAGCAGAGAAGATCTATTCAAGGCAATCCTAGTTGATGAAGATGGAAACCTAAACCTAGTAGGTGAAGGATTTGGGACAGTATAGCTTCGAGCTAAACTCGAGGCTTTACATAAAGAGGTTAATGAAGCTACAAGAGAAAATATTTAGAGAGAAAGGTATAGTATTAACCTTAAAGGAGCTTGAGAAGAGACTTGAAGAAGAAACGAGAAGAAACCTAGCCTACATGAAGGAAAAGTTGGAGGAAAACCTATACCACTGGTATGACGAACCACCAAACACATTTATAACAGTGAAGTCAAGCAAAATAAAACTAATCCTAGAAAAATTAAAATTCAAGCTGAAAGCCAAAAGCATTGAAGACCTACTATTAAACAAGCTTAAAATCCCAGAGAAGCAAGCGAGAAAATACCTGGAAATCCTACAAAAACCAACAGCAAAAATAAAGGTAAAAGCACTACTACAACTCTGCAAACAGTTAAAGATAAATCCAAACCAACTGGAAATAATAGATGCATTCACAAGGAAATTCCCAGTAAACCTAAAATCACCAACCATAACAAAACTAATAACCCACATGATAAATGAAGGAAACATATCAAAACGCAAAAAACAAAAACATCCAAAAGCAACCTACGAAAACAAAGACCCAACGCTCCACATACACCTAAGAAAACTACTAGAAAAACTAGGAGTCAAATACAAGAAACCACCAACCTACAAGAAAAACGCATATACAACATACATAGACGCAACCACAACAAGAATACTAGTAAAAGCAGGACTAAAACCAGGACAAAAAACAATAACAAACCCAACTCTACCACCACAAATATACACAAACCCAAAACTACGCAAATACCACTTCCAAGCAACACTAACAGAAGAAGGATCAACCACACTAAGAATAAAAGGAAAAAAAGTAGTCATGGAAATAACATGGGACAGATCAATAGACATAACAGACAAACTAACACCAAAACAAAAACAAACACTAAAACAAATACTAGGAAAAGAAAGAAGTGGACCTGTAAAAGAAACGATACATAGAATTAAAGACAAGATTTTAGCGGCTAAGCTCGCAGAAATCATAGAGAATAATTTGCCTATGTTATTAGAAGAAGAAATTGCCCTCCTTAACAAAATATACCAAAAGCAAATAAAACCAAAATTTGTAAGGCCTTATGCGAAGAAAATTCAGATAAGTAAGAATGGTAAATTTACTGTCACATGGCGTGCATATATTGCAAAGCCAGAAGCTGTAGACATTATAGTAAAAGAATATGGAATGCTTCCAAAAACATGGAAAGAAGAGAGATTGAAGAGACAATATGAAATCTATCAAAAATATAGACAGAGGAAGTTGAGCTATAAGGAATTGGAAGAAGTAAAAAATCAAATAAAACAAATACCCAGTAGAATTCCATTGAATTGGATGAAAAAGAAATATGAAGAAATCTGGGGCGAGGATTTAAAATATAGTCCTAAATCTAATAATTTTGAGGAATTATCATGACTAAAAGGGTTGAATCTATAAACTTAAAAGAATTGAAAAAACTTGTTAAAGAACTTTTTAAGCATTATGGACGAAAAGAAGTATACAAAGACGAATTCATTGAATACTTCAAAGCTAAAGGTTTTAGCGAAGAAGATGTGAACATATTATGGGCCCGCATCATAGGAGAAATCAAGAATATAAAATGGGGTGTAGATATAGAAGCAGACCAACTACCACCTAAAAAGATCAAACGCAAACCGTTCATAGAACTAATTAAATAAAACTAGAACTTTTTAAAATATGTCTTTCATTAAATATGTTATTGATTTGATAAGGTGTAAAGCCACTATTTTCAGTTATGTCTGAATATTCTTTAAGATGCTTTCATTTTCTTCATGCAAAATTACAGTAAAGTCGCGATAGCCATGATTGGTCAGCTCTAGCAGAGCTCTCGCGACTTCCAAGTAGCTTAAAGAGAAGCTTGCCAGATCATGGCTTCGATGCTCACTATTAACTTTAGCATTACACAAATTTATAGGCAGCGATCCGATAGTGCAGATAAGTATTTAAATTATTACCGCTATAGTAATAATTAATGTCATACTATGACTTATGGGCTGTATTGTGGAGCTGGAAGAGAGAGTTTACGGTAGCCGAGTTCAAGTCTACATTCCCGAGCCCAAGCCCGAATAAGGTCTTGCACGACATGGTCAAGAAGGGGTTATTAGAAAAGGTGGGCTGGGGCAAGTACAGGGTTAACTCTCCAAGGGAGTACTTGAAGTTGAGGTTTAACGTCAAAGACTCGTATGAGTTAGTTAGGGAAACAGGGATGGATTATGCCTTCACAGGGCCAGACGCGGTCTTCTTCTGGACTAAGGGCGGTTATAACGTGGACCGGTTCTTCGCCTTCTACCCAATTCACTTGAAGGTCAGAAAGGGTGATTTAGAGAGGTGGGAGAGTTTCTTTAAGTCCAAGGGCAGGAGGTTCCACGTGAATGGCGAGCTGGTCAGGAGGACCTTGTTCGGAACCTTCTACGTCTTGTATCCTGAGGACAGCTTCAGGTTTGAGGATGTTGAGGGCTTCAAGGTTATACCATTAAATGAGACCGTCGAGTTCTGCAGGAGAAACATTTACAGCTACGAGCCGGCCTTAGAGATATTGGATGAGATGTACGGATTAGGATTAGGTGCCAAGTACAGAGAGGCTGAAACAAACCTTTAGTGGTAAGCTATGGCCGCTCTCTTCGTCGATAGGGAGAATGAGGTAATCAAAACCATCAGAGGCTTAGCTGAAGCTGGTCTCGAGTTCGTTGTGGTTGGCGGTTACGCTGTAAGCGGTCTTGGGAGACACAGGTTCTCAGTTGACCTCGACGTGGTGATTGACGAGAAGGATTTAGATGCCTTCACTAGAGTTCTCGAGGAGAGGGGGTTTGAGCGGCATGTTGAAAGGGCAGGCTTTGATGAAGTTTACGGGGGCAGATTTGTAAGCTACATCAAGAGGATAGATGGTCTACCGGTGACGGCGGATCTCTTAGTCGGAAGCCTGGTTTGCAGGGCTACAAGAGCCTCGTGGAGCTACGAGTATATAAGGAGGCATTCGATAGTGACGGAAGTGTCTGGAATAGAGCTTTCGGTTAGGTGCAGGGTTCCGAAGAGGGAGCTCCTCATAGCCCTCAAGATTCACTCGGGTAGTCGGGCTGATTTAAGGGACGTAGTTATGCTGATGGAAGGAGCTGACGTCGAGGAAATAGTTAGGCATCTGAGGAGGGGGAATCTAGAGAAGCTTAGAGTCCAGGTAAACAGTATGCTGGAGATGCTCGGCGATCCCAGGCTCGTGGACTCGCTTAAAAGCGTGTTCACCATACGCCAAGACGTTACAGGGGAAATCAAGAGGGCGCGTAAAGCCTTAGAGAAGATTCGGGAAGCGATTTAGGTAAATTCTATCATCTTTTCGACGGCCTCCTCCATCAACTCCCTAACATTGTCACACTTCAAATTGATGGATCTGACCCTGAAAACTTTTTCCCTACCCACTTGTTTAACAAGATGCAGCCGTACTTTATTGCTGTCCATATCCTCGTATTGGTCTTGGATATGAGCTTCCATCTGGCCATTCGCCTCAACTTCTCGAACTCGTCAAAACAATTAAAAGCTCGTCAAGGAGCTCTCTAAGCATTATGGAGAAGAGAAGTTTATGAAGATGAATTCCATAACTATTTTAAAGCTAGAGGATTTCAGACGAAGACATCAATATGCTATGAGTTACTTTAGCATATGATAAGTAACTAGTGATTATTCTTCAATTTTGAAATTTCTACTAGCTCTCTCTTTAACCACTTTAATATTTCTTCAAATTCGGTTAATTTGTTTCTCCAAATATCAATGCTTTAATATGGAAATCTATTCATATAGTTTTCAGGTAATTTGAAGCCTAATTTTATTAATTTATTTGCTAATTCTCTCAGTATTTTACTCCTCAATTTATCTTTAGGTATATGGCCGAAGCTTATCCATAGTCTTCCTTCATCATCCACACCGAATAGGTTTCGGCTTGGATGTAAATGCTTAAAATATACCTTAAAGCTACTGATTTTTCACCTATGCCCCATTTTAACTTCATCTGCATATCTAGTGAATAGCTCATATAGTTTCTCAACTTCTCTTTTATTTTTCTCTCCAATCTTATTTAATGTTGATTTGAAAAAGCTTTTGAAGTCCCATTTCTTCTTAGGTCTTGAAATTAGCTTTTCCATCGATTCTATTTCAAATAGTTTGGGTATAAAGATCTCATATCCCTTTTCAGCTATTAAATATCTCTGTAGTTCTAAGGCGTAAAAGTTGAAGTTGGAAAACTTATTTAGGAATAGGAATAGGATTAATCGCTTTATTTCATCTGTTATCTTGTCCATTACAATTATAAAGTTGAAGTTTGCATTAGTTATGTTTCTTGCTAAATTATCTTTAGTTTGTTTGTCAAATGGTATGGTTTCAGCGCCTAGATTTCTTAAGAATGCATTGATATCACTAGCATATGTAACCCAGAGTGAAAGGGCATAGTCTAGAACTTGTGCAATTATTCTTCTTTTATCAGGGTTTTTGTAGAGTTTAGTTTCGATAATATATATTCTTCCTTGGTCATCAATGCATAGTTATGTCTATTGCTTTAAACTCTTCTTTTATATAGACAATGTTAATGTTTTCGTTGATTTCTCTGAAGGGTATGATTTCATTGGGATTATTCTTAATGTATTGTTGTAGAAATCTTTCCATATCGAAGCCAGTTTCCCTTATTGACTTCATTATTTTGCCATTCTTAGCAATTAAAATGACCATTCTATTACCCCTTTAAATAATCTTATATGCTTTCTTGCTTTGTTTTAGCTATAGCTTTCATAATGGCTTTAGTAAGTTGCTCTACTGTCGGTAATGCATCTAAATCTTCCACATCTATTTGTATGTAAATTTGATTTTCTTCACACTCAACACTTGCTTCACCCAAAAATCTACTCTTCTTCATCCTCCAGTAAAATTTCCTCAATTCTTCCGGCTATCTCTCCAATATGCTCTAATATCCACTTAACATTTGTATTAGGATGCATTTCAGGATAATAAACTGCCAGCATTTGAATTTCACTAGCGTCAATCCATAATGCAATCTCATCAACTAAGTATCGCTCTCCCCATCCTAAACAATCAAACTTTAGAAAATACTTAAATTCAAGAAAATCTAATTGTAAATCCTCAAGAGTATAATCTCCATAAACTCCAAGCTTCTTTAATATAATTTTTATATTTGCATAGAAAAGATCCTTACCACCAATGAAGACCTGTCTAATTAATGAACGAAGTTTATTTTTCCTACTAATTTCTTTTGGCATAACATTCATGGATTCATTTATTGAATTAAATTCAGACGGGAAAAGTAGAACAGCCTCTAATATAGCTTCAACCACTTCCTTATCATTTAAACCAATTTTCTTAGCCACAGTGGCTAAACTTTCTACATAAAAATCATCCTTAAACATGCGAGACTTAAATATAGCATTTAAATAACAATTTAGCCTCAAGATTAAGGGTTTAATACGGATTGTACTTCGGTTGGATGATTTGTATGTGGAGAAGTTGGCAACTTTACGGTCTTAAGTTCTATAATTCTCTTTTACAATATTGTTATATGTGAGATTGGGTGAATTTAATTTGAATGAAGAGGACGATTGACAATGGAACGAAGTATCGTGGAGTTCATTCCTGGCTTTAATATGAAAAATGAAATAAAGGAAATATTTGTAATTTTTAGGAAGCTGGTTAAAGAGATTCCATCAACTACTTATGCTACATTTGCGATTTATAGGTATCCAGCAAAGTTTATTCCACAAGTTATAGCATATGTACTTAAAAAGTACACTAAACCTGGAATGACTGTTTTTGATCCATTTGCAGGATATGGAACTGTTGGTGTTGTTGCTAGGATTTATGGGTGTAATTATGAGTTGTGGGATTTAAATCCAATTTTGAAGGTTATTCATGACACCGCAGTGATGCCGCCGCCTTCTATTAATGTTCAGGAGTTAATTAAAGAACTTAAAAAGTCAGGGGAAGAATTTATTCCCAATTGGTCTAACTTGAACTATTGGTTTCCAGAGGCGTTTATTTCTCTTTTATCCAAGATTTGGGGTTATGTGCATAGCTTAGAGGATAAAAATAAAAAGCAATTAATTTTAATTCCACTGTTAAAGATTACAAGGTATTTCTCTTATAGCGATGAGAAAATTCATAAATTGTATAGATCTAAACGTGCTAAAGAGAAGGTTAAGAGATTACTGAGTAGAGATTGGAAATCATTACTTTTTAGAATGTTAACTGATGAAGTTAAAACTTTACTTTATAAGCTTAGGGAGTATCAGAGGCTGGGACCAAAGAATGTTAATTGTATTGTAAGGGAAGGTGTTGATACATTAACTTTAAAGCTTGAAAGGGAAGTGGATGTTCTAATAACTTCGCCACCATACTTACAAGCACAGGAATATATAAGGTCAACTAAGTTGGAATTGTTTTGGCTTGGTTACAGTGAAGATTATATAAGAGAACTTTCCAAGAAGGAGATACCATATAGAGAGATTGAAAAAATTAAAGTTGAATCAGAAACATACTATAAATTTAGAGAAATGATACATGAAAAGCATCTATTAAAGTTGTATGATAACTATTTCTTTTCAATGCTTAAGGCCTTTACAACATTACAGGAGAAGGTGGCTGACTATCTGTTTATATTTGTGGGTCCTGCGAAAATAAGGGCTATACCTATTCCTATAGATAGAATTATCATTGAACATTTAATTAATTTTGGTTGGAGTCATGAGGTGACTTTTATAGATAAGATAGTTTCTCGTGCAATGTTTGAATCAAAAATTAATCCTGCAACTGGGTTAAAAGATAGTAGAATGAAGACTGAACATCTCATCGTTTTAAGAAGAGTTTGAGGAAAAAATTATAAGTTTACTGAAGAAATTTTTGAACATGATTTTAAGAATCTCCAGGAGATTGCTAAGTAGTCCAACTAGATTTAAAAATAGGTTAATTCCTCACCTTCCCATCATTAAAGATAGGATAATTAGCGATTTGAGCATAAATATAAATAAATATTTCTTTGATGAAGATTTTGCAGAACTTATTCTGTCTGCTTGTAGGACAGGTGATTTTCAAATAGTAGATCGACAGAACTATTTGAATATAGATAATCTTCTATTATGGGTCAAAGAGAAATTGCTTCCAAATACTATAGTTATAAGTATCGATGAAGAGGATATGGTTAGATTACTCATCTTCTCAGTTGAAATGACATATCAAATGTTTTCAGGTGGAACAAGAGCAACAATAACTCAGAGAGGATTTAGAGAAAGAAGAAGAACCTTTGAGGCTATAATGGTGGATCAATTCGTAGGAAAGCTTGGAGAAATAGTGGTTAAGAAACTACTAGAAAGTAAATTTAATGTAAAAATTGAATTGGATTGGGAAATCTCAACCGAAATTGAGCGCTACAAATCTGATATTATAAATGCAAGTAAAAATATAAGCATAAAGACAGCGCAAAGCCTATCAAGCATCTGGGCAGAAGCAGATAAAAATAGAGATTATGGAATCTATGTAAAAGTTTCAAAACCATTACACCCAATCCTTCAATTTTTCATAGAAGTCTGTGGTTTCACAAGTCTCCTAGATTTTGCAGAAAGAAAACTACCACCAGAAGACAGTCGTTTTATGAATTTCATTAAAGACCTACGCCAAAGAGTCTCAGAATATAAATGCGGCGAGTTCAAAACAAAATTTACTGGACATGTCTGTGGATACTTTAAAACATCCGACTATAAACCAATTAAAGAAGGAGTCAACCTACCCTACCTAGGTGTCGTAAGAGAAGAAAGATATCTAGTAAAAATTAGTGAACTAAAATACACCAAAAATGATTGGATACGTTTCCTCAAAGATTGCAACTTAATATAAACATCCTTAAAACTGCCAAAACTTAAACTTAAAAACAAAGGCTAAACGTAAGCAGGAAAATCGAATCACTAAGCATTAAAGAATTTAAAAATCTCATTAGAGAAGTCTTCGAGCACCATAATAGAAAGAAAATCTATAAAGAAGAATTCTACAACTACTTCAAAACATCGACAAAGAGGAGGTTCTCAAAGATGAATTTTTCTAATTCTTCAGGAAAAAGGGTTACAATGACGAAGAAATAGAGGTACTAGGGTTCCCCATAATAAGTAGAAGTGGAGTAGTAAAATTAAGTGTACTTTTTGTAGGTGAATATCTTCCTCTCAAGAAGATTATAAACCGGCTATTCGTCGAATTAATTAAAGCACCATAATAAACAATTCCTTAACCATTATAATCTATTAGGTAATCTCAGTATTCTTCAATTTCAATATAATATGCCTACCCACTTTAATCCCTATAAATAGAATTAACTTGCTTCCATCAGAAGTTACTTCTCAAGTAGTAACTATTTTGTAAAAATTCTTATAGTTATCTTTTTCATAATGAATTTTTGAAATCTTTGAAAAATCAATTTGGAGGGTGTTATTTGGTTCAAGAAGCTTCTTCTATAAAAGTGAAAGTATCAACTATCATCTCAATTATATTCATAATTTCTACAATAATCTTTGGCGTAGCGTATTTCAGTTCCGAATCTAAATATAACAGTCTTTTAAATGAGTACATTCCCCTTAAAGATGATTATAATTCTCTCAAAATGCATTATGATCAACTAAAAATGAATTACGATAATTTAGAAACCGACTATAATCAGCTTCAATCTTCATACAATGACCTTCAATCCATGTTTAATATCATAAACACTAAATATTCAGAGATTGTTAATATTCTAACTTCAATAGACGTAAAGGTAGAAAATATGGAGGAACTAAGAAAACTTTCAGAGGTCATGATTTGTAGAACTTTTATGCTATATGATTATGAGACGGGAGATAGGTGGTATAGCTGGCTCTCAATTAATATGCCATGGTATTTCAGAGAGAGAACAAGGATAGTTCATGAACCAATGACTATTGAGGTACGTATTGATTATGTAAGTAACTTAGTTAGCGAGTATATTGATAATGAGCTAATGAGAAGTGTCGCAGATACTTTATGGGATTGCGCTAATGGCGATCTTGAAAAATATGCGAACTTCGTACTCCAACTTGTTCATCAACTACCCTATAACGAAACACGTTACGCAAAATCGCCAATGGAAACATTTATTGAAGGTACAGGAGACTGCGACAACCTAGCGGTCTTGGCCGCCACACTCCTCGAAATAAAGGGATTAGACACCATAATTATACTTGGAAAAGTACCTGACGGTTATCATGCACTATTAGCAGTACACCTGCCCAATCCGCCAGATGATTTATATGATTATGGTAGAGATAGCTATTGGTACATAAGTCATAATGGGTTAAAATACTACATTGCTGAATGCACATCAAGTGATCCTAGAGACTGGGATGACCCAATGTTCCTTGGCTTCTTTATAGGCGACAACCCATGGGAAGAAGACTTTGAAATAATAAAAACAATTGAAATACCTTAGCAATTCTTAGTTTTTCATTTTTTATTAAACTACATTTTTTCAACTTATTAAAGTGCAAATGCTAGGAGTTAAGTTATTATTTACATTTGAATTTCACTTCTTTGAAGCCGAGTTTTTGAAATGTTTCTTTAATTTATCCTTTGACTTTGCTGAAAACAATCTCATATACTGAGTTATTTCCAACTTCTTCTTCAGCCTGTTCATTACTAACTTTTCAAGATTGCTGGCAGTATTTATAGTAACTCGATATTCTATTGAGAAATCATAAATGGAGGTGTCAAGGGATACGTCAAAGCCTCCATTTGAAGAAGTTTGGAGAAGAATTTTAAAACATGAGGGGGAAACTTTCTATACAAAGACCGGACTACCCTTTACATACACGATAAGGGGGAATTCGCTTATCCCTAACAGAACAAGATACCCATTGCATAAATCTAATTTCGAAACAGCTTATGAACTAGTTCCAATAGATGGACCTGGAAAAATTAATCGAATAGTACGGGGACCTGCTTATATATGGGCCATTCTACATGATCCTAGAATTTCACAAGGAAAATGGTGAATTTTACGGTAATATTAAGAATATAAGAGCTAAAAAGGAAAGTAAAAGAGCCTCTTGTGGCAAAGGGATTGTTCATATGAACTTTAATATTCATCTGTCTTAAGTAGATACGAGATTTTTTAATTTCAGATATTTCTATTCCATTATTGACCGATGTAATTTCTCCAATTGAAGTGTATTTCTCTTCTACTTCATCTATTCTCTTCTTTACAGCCACCTTTTGCAATATTAAGCATTTTTAGGAAAACTTGTAAAGTACTCACAATTGGAGAAAAAATTAATGAAACTTGTGAAAATATCATAAAATAAAGAATTGAATAAGGCTTAGAAATAACTATTTTATCTTCATTAGCCGTTAAGTGTTTTATTATAGGTAACAAAGGATTTGAAATTAGAAGATCTTCAGAAAATATTAACAGTAAATCCCATGAATCCATTCTCTCGCTAAGTAATTCGAATAACAATTCTGAATTTATTTTACTTTCATAGTAAAAAAGTGTCTTTAATGGTCGGTTAACAGAAAAGTCGCCAGTCCAACCAAAACGTTTAGCATATTTAAATAGATTTAGCTTTTGAAATTTTTCGAGGTCATTAATTAAATTGTTTTTATTTAAAGTCTGCTTAACTTCTATTAATAATGCTACGCTATCAAAAGGTATGTATTTGACATCACCAACTTTTAGAACTATTCTAGGTGAAGCAGACTTGTAGGTAGCAATTACATCAAATTCATTTTCGCCATAACTAAAAACTTCAAGAGCTTTTAAATCACTATCGATTAAAGCAGCACGGACATGAAAATCAAGTATACCTCCAAGATATTCCTCAAAAAATTTTGCAACAATTTTCTCATATTCATAACCTTTAGTATTTGGATTAAAATGTTGTCTTCTTATTTCATTAAAACGATTTCTCAATGTAAAATCAATATTATCTAAAATTTTTGTAACTTCAATTTCGACCTTACTCGTCAAACAATCCCCAAAATATCTGATTTATATATGAAATTTTAAATTTAACTCGAAATTATACTATAATTAAATTCATTAAATTCTATCGAGGTATATGTATAATTTCAAACTTCTATATGCACTATAAATTCCTCAGTAAGTAAATAAATCAGGCATGTAATATAATAGTACCTCTAACACTAATACTTCTCAACCAATCGTGAACTAATATAATTTTCATTAAAATTAAGAAAACTCCTTATATAAACTATTATGATCTTATCCTTACCCTTACTTCTCTTCCAAGGGCTAGCTTTACTTGTGGCTATAAGTAGATTAAGAAAACCTAATAGAGAGCAACTCCATACCATACTTGGACTGCCTATGATATAGAGTGCTAAGCTAATGCAATTCATAAACTTATATTAATAGATAATTTTAAGATGTAATTATAGATAATCTTCCAACATAGAGCTTCATTTTAGGTACATCTCTATATTTTCCTTCATATACGTAGTGTTTGCATGTCACTCTTAGTTTCATACTACTTCTCAGTTCATAGACTAAACGATTAGCACATGTAATTCCTGCTGCAACATTTCCACCTGCAGCTAAAACATATATTCTTTCAATGACGCTATAGCGACTAAGTATATGCTTTGCAAACTTGATGTGGGGTTCTAAGAATGCATTTATTTTCTCAGGCCTAGCCACAAGAATGAATGCTACCCTAATATACTTACCATAAACTACTGGTTGTTCAACTTTCTCTCCTCTAGCGAGGTTACACAGTAATTTAATTAATTCTTCTATCTCATTATCAATACTTGGATCACGTTGTGGATAACGGATTTTGGCTATTCTAATTAATTCTGGGACTAATACTCTAGAAAGCAATGACTGGTCATCTATGTCAATGAGAGCTTCAGCCAATTTCTTAAAATTATCTCTTTCAGAGTAAAATCGAATTACTTTATTTATTGAAGTAACTACCGTTGGATATTCACTAGCTATGTTTCTAGCTATGTGTGCTGATAGTAAGTCGAGGATCTCCTTTGCATAAACTGCCTTCATCTCTGGTGCCAATAAATCGGGAATGCATGCAATTAACGCTCTTGCTAAATTTTCATAGCGGTCATGCTTTCCTCTCAATATTATTATCAATTTACCTTTCTTAATATCGTAGATAACTTTCTCTTCATCACTCCATTCAATAGCTATCTCAGGAACTTCGCTTAACTCAAAATTTTTAACAAATCTTGTGAAGACTATATACTTTACTTCCTTACTTATAGCTCTCTTTTCATAAGCTCTGCTAATGCGAGATAGTAACCAAGAGATGTGAATTGCTATTTTTTCAAATTTCTCTGGAGCGCGAATATACATTATCAAGGTAAGCAAGATTACCATCAATATGGGACCAACATAAGACCAAAAATTTTTCCATATTTCATATATTTCTTCAAGCTTCTGAAATGTAAAGGCTAGGAAAATGAAGAGAGCTGTATTAGTGTTCAAATCTCTCAGCACTCATCTTAGCTGCTTTAAGTAAGCATATTGGACTACTGCATATTATTCTAATTTCACCATCAATTTCCATTAAACCACCAAGATTGTCCATAGAGATTTCTCCACCACAAAAATAACACTTAGCCTTTCTCTTAGCAATCACTTCATATAATCCAAGCCTTCTTAAAATTGGTTCAATCTCATCAATATGGATAGCTGTGATAGGCATTTTTCTTTTCACAATAGCTTTAGAAACCATAAAACATCACACCGAACAACAATTACTAAATCCATGCTATATTTTTTACTGTAAACTGTAAACACTAGAAGCAAAAATATCATTATGACAAAACCAGATAAGAAACTATCAAATTTAAATCGCCCAAAATTTTCTACTCCCCCATTAAATAGTTACTTCCATAATACTATCCCACAAAATGATGCCGGGGGCGGGACTTGAACCCGCGGCAATCCGGTCTTCAGCCGGACGCTCTCCCAGGCTGAGCTACCCCGGCTTTCTTCTGGTGGTCTATTTATTTTTGTTGTGTTTTTTGTATTTATGTTCTTCGCGTCTTGGTTGTTGGTGTGTTTTGTTATTTATTTTTGGATTTTTGGGTGGTTATGGTTTTGTTGCTCTTGGTTTGAGTTTAGTGTTGGTGGTTTTGATCTTTATTGTGTGACTGTTGCTGTTAAGGGTGGTGTTTCGAGTGGTTTAAGGGTTTGGTAGTGCTTTTCATTTTGCTGATAATTTTACTGTTGTTGGTTTGGGTGTTTTGCTTCTTATGATTATTTTGTTGATATGTTGTGTATTCATGTTTCATGTATGTTTTGGTTGGTGTTGCTATTGTTGTGGGTGGATTGAAGGCTAGAAGCTTTATTAGGGGTTGGTTATTTTTGGTGTAGTTAAGTGAGGATAACAGATAAGGTTTCAGGTGAATATTGAAAAGTGTCTTCTAAATTACTAGTGTATGGTTTATTAGGCTTGGTTGTATAGGGTTAGTAGGATTGTTATAGATTAATAGACTATGAGTTTTCAAATGCAAGTTAGGTTTCACTATTTAAGTTTAAGTTAAATTGGGGGTATATCTCCTAAAATATATCCTACTGATAGGAGGAGGGTTGCTGAAATGAAGAGTAATATTGTTCCTTTCATTGTAGGGATAAGCTCTTTAGGTTTATTATAGTATTTTCTTGCTGAGGCTATGTTTTTATAGGTTAGAGGTAATGTTCCAAGTATGATTAGGGTTGTTGATGGTAAAAGTTTGGATATGATTCCCAAGACTGTTACTAGGTAGGGTGTGGTGAGAAGCAAATTATATATTTTAATAGATTTTTCTCTTCCTATTCTTACAACAAGATTTCTTTTTCCAGTTTCCTTGTCGGCATGGTAATCTGGAAACTGGTTTATCCATATTACAGCAGTTATGAATAAGCCGGGTATTAGTGAGGATAGAAGTGTAGTTTCTAGTGGTGGGTTTGGAAGTTGAATATAACAGCTTCCAAATGTTATGAGTGGCCCGTAGGTTAAACCAATTAGGAATTCACCTAAACCTCTATAAGCCCATTTAAATGGTGGAGATGTGTAGAATGCACCAGTGAAAAAACCTGCTAAGGCTAGCATTAATATTGGTAGTCCTCTCATAAATGTCAGATAAACTCCTATTATGAAAGCAAAAATCCAAAAAACAATACCAACTTTAAGTATAGAGGAAGGCTTCATTAAGCCTTCAGGAAGTACACGGCTTCCAGCACTAAATGGAGTTATATCTTCCTTTCTAACAATCATATCTACACCGCTTTTAAAATCAAAGTATTCGTTAAATGTGTAACAGCCAATCATAGCAAATATAATGCCAAAAAATGTTAATAGGAAGCAGGTTGGGTTAAAAGTTTTGGCATGATACCAAGCAATAACTGTTCCAAGGACTATTGGCGGTATACCTGCTAACCAAAACTTTAACCTTACAGCTCTAACCCAAACCTTAAAGTTAGCCATCCTTAGCCCATAGAATTTTTTACAAGTCAACTTAAAATTTTTGATACTTCAAAGTTCCAGTTAGTCTTCAGCTTTTAACATTTATAATTAGTAAGACCATTAAGGTTTTGAGGGATAGAATGTGAAAACTAGAGTTGAAGAAGGTTCCTACTTTTCAAGAAAAAGGTTCTCACCCCAACTTGTCATAAGGCAAGGTCTTACTGCTTTAGTTTTTAAGGTTGCCACTGGTTGGAGATTTGAGGGTAGATGGCTTAAATTTTTAGGTAGGATGCTCAGGGTTGCTGCTGGTGCAAAGGCTGCAGGATGCTTTGGCTATGAACCTCACCCAGTATTAGAGGTGACTGGGCGTTGTAACCTAAAATGTCCTCATTGTGAGGTTAGGGGAGGTGAAATCAATGTGGATCCACCTTTAACACAGGTTTATAGGATGATTGATTCTATTGCAACTGTACCAGAATTTAAAATGCTGGTTTTAACGGGTGGAGAACCCCTCCTTAGAAAGGATATATATGAGATAATTAAGTATGCCAAAAATAATGGTTTTGAAGTGACAATAGCAACAAATGGAACCCTAATATCTAAGGAAACCGCTAAAAAACTTTCCTCACTAGAAGTTACAGGTGTTGCTGTAAGTTTAGACTTTATAGAGCCAGAACTTCATGATAGGTTCCGTGGGATGCCTAAAACATGGGAAAAAGTAATGGAGGGAATAAAAAATACTGTAGAGGAGAATCTGTATTTACAAATAAACATAGCTCTATCAAGATTAAATCTTCATGAACTTTCACAACTTTTAGAGTTGGCTGATAAACTTGAATCACATGTTGTACTCCTATATCAGTTTCAACCTTATGGAAGAGGCTCCCTAATAGAAAACTTAGCTTTAACTTCATTAGAATTTTTTAGGGTGATAAAAGAAACAGCAAAACTTCAAAAAGAACTTAAAACACTTATAGTGCCAGTAGGGCTTCCAGAATATTTTGCATATCTATCAGCTAAAACTCCAATATTAAGCAGAATGTTTAAGGGATGTATTGCTGGGAGAGGAATGTTCTATGTTAAATGGTATGGTGATGTTTGGCCTTGTGTTTTTCTACAGCTAAGTATCGGAAATGTGTTAGAAGAAAAAGCAGTTAAAATATGGGAAGAAAATGAATTGTTAAACAAGCTTAGAAACAGGAATAATCTACAAGAACCTTGTAAATCATGTAGGTATAGAGAGAACTGTGGAGGTTGTAGGTCAAGAGCGTATTTATTAACGGGAAATCCATTAGCAGCAGACCCTATATGTCCATTCAACAACCTCAACCAACAATCTCTTCTAGGAAAAAATGGTTAAGGGAATTCAAAAGTTTCAGTGTTACTGGTGGTGAAAATGATGACTCTCTTGTTCAAAATGTTGATGCTAAATTAGCTGTTATCGGTGTTCCTATGAAGTATTCTCGTTCACTTGTTGAGTGTATTAGTTTGAGGAATTTGAAGAGCCTTATCGAGCCTTTATGTAGAGTTGTTGAGAGGATTGGAGAGCTACTGTAATTTATTTGCCTGCAATGGTTAGCTTGGCTATCTTAACTGTTGGTGTATAGATGTTTCGACTGTTTTCAAGGTCTTTTCCAATGATTTCGATTTCCTCTTTTAATATTTTGTAGAAGTCTCCTGAAACTACTATTCCTTTGACTTGACTTGCTATTTCTCCATTTTTGATTAGGTGGGCGTGTGTTACTGTGGCATTTAGATTTCCACTTACCGGATTGGATAGCCATTCACCTATGGTGTCAATTATGTATAGTCCACGTTTTGTTTCTTCAATTATTTCTTCTATGCTTGATGTTCCTGGTTTTAAAATTAGGTTGTTTGGTGCTGGTGTTGGTGGTTGACCATATCTTCTATAGGCATTTCCAGTTGAGTTTACTTTGTCTTTTAGGGCTGTGTATGTGTCGTAAATATAGTTTCTAAGTATTCCCTTCTCAATTATTGGTGTTATCTGTGTTGGATAGCCTTCATCATCGAAGGGTCTAGTGTTCCATCCACCGTTCATTATTCCATCATCTATGATTGTTATTTTCTCATCTGCTACTTCCTTGCCAATCTTGTCTGCTAATGGTGACCTTCTTTTTTGAACCCATTCTGCAGTTATTGGTCCGCTTAACATTACTCCTAGAATATTAGCGAAGACTTTGTTTGATATTATTACTGGCATTTCACCACTTTCGATTGGCTTTGCCCTTAGGAATTTAACTGCTTTTTCAGCTGCCTTGACTGCTAGTTCTTCTAGGTTTATTTTATTCCATGCTCTGGCTTCTACATGTTCAGTTCCAGTTCCCTTTAATCCATTTTCTTCAGCTTTAGCTCTAAGCCATGCTGTGACTCCAGTTTCCCTTCTCTCCCCGCTTTCCCCATAATTGTTCACTATTAGTGTTTTTGAAGTTCCTAGGGTTACTAAGCCTCTTGTAGGTTTAACTCTCTTGTCATAGTCTATCATTCTTCCTATAGCAACCTTAATTGCCTCTACAACTTCTTCATAATCAATTTTCTCTATTTTTTCGTCATAATAACCTTCAGCCTTTGATTTATCAAACTTTTTATTTAGATGATTCCAATCTGGGTCTTCAGGGGAGGCTTTAGCTATTTTAATTGCCTTTAAAACTGCCCTTTCAACTTCATCTTTACTGGTTAAAGTGGTTGAGTATATGGCTGTCTTCTTGCCTATAACTACTCTTAATCCTAATCCTATCGAGTCTGAAGTTTTAAAGCTTTTTATTTCTTCTTCAAATTCAATTTTAACACTCCTATTTTGCCATAAGTATACCTCTGCTTCTGTTGCCCCCCTCTTCAATGCCATTTCAATTATACCTTCACATGAAATCATAATTTCACCTTCCTCCAACAGTCATTTTCCTAACTCTAACATGTGGACCGCCGAATCCAACTCTAACTGTCTGACCCATTTTACCACATCCTCCAAAAACGCTTGTTCTAATTTTCAAGTCTTTTCCAACTGCATCTATGGTTTTTAATGTCTCAAGTATTAATCCGCTTATTACTACTCCTCTAACTGTTTCGGCTAATTCTCCCTTTCTAATCATCTTTGATGGTCCTACACCGAAGGTGAATGTGCCCATACCTACTTCAACCTGTCCTCCTCCACCACCTTTCCCTCTAATGTATATGCCGAAGTCTATGTCTTCAATTAGTTCTTCAAAGCTATAGTCTCCTGGAGCCATGTAATAGTTGGTTTGCCTTACTACTGGTAGGTTTTCAAAGTCTTGGGCTCTGCCATTACCTGTGGGTTTAGCTCCGAGAAGTGTAGCTGAAGTTATGCTATGTAGATAGCTTCTCAAAATTCCATTTTCAACTATAATTGTTTTCTCCTTCTTTACACCTTCATCATCATAAGGGTGGAAGTATCCATCTTTAACTATACCTTCATCAATAATAGTTACAAGTTCACTGGCCACCTTCTTACCCAGCATGCCGTGCAGCACTGATTCTCCAGAAGCTACCAAGTCTCCTTCTGATGCATGTCCAAAGGCTTCATGAAGCATTAATCCTATTACATCTGGATCTACAACAACCGTGTAGGTGCCTGGTGGAGGAGTTTTAGCATTAACTGCTTCTAATGCTAGTTTTGAAATATCTGCTGTAAATTTATTCCAATCTTTCTCCTCAATAAATTCGAATCCTGCACACTTTGAATTGCTATAAGATACTCTTTCCATTCTTCCATTTACTCTAGCTACACTTCCATGAGAAACTCCAATAATGGTGGTTTCTATCTTAACTTTAGACCCTAAAGACGACATGAAAAGTCTAGAATCTCTTGCGATTCCAAGTGCCGTCTGGATGTTTTTAATTTCATCACTAACTAAGGCTGCCTTATTCGCCTTTAATGCAATTGATACTTTATCGTCAGAATCAATTTTCAGTGGATCTACCTTCACAGGAGAAGTTGCCTCAACTTTTTCAGCTCTTCCTTCACCTAACCCTCTCACTTCTATGCCGGATACTCTAGCTATTTTTATTGCTTCCCTAAGTGTTTGCTCTAATGATTCATCACTAATTTTGCTTGTAGATGCATAACCCAATGATTTTCCAACTATTACCCTAATTCCAATTCCACTACGTTTTCTAGAGGTATAACTTTTTAGAGCTCTGTTTTCTACAAGAATTACTTCACTCTCACTGTCTTGACATCTTACATCAGCATATGAGGCTCCAAGTTTCAATGCTTCTTCAATCAATTTTTCCATTAAATCTTCAATCAACATTCTCACCACTCAAATTTCAAATTATTACCTAACTCTATATGGAATTTTATTCAGTTTAAATTTAAAAATTAAGCATGTCTATTTTTAAGTTCCATCTAACTAAATGGAAAAAAATTAAATATCTAAAAAAGGAAATATGTGGAGGGTTTTCAGTAGTGAAGAAAGAAGATAAATTAGCTTTTATACTTATAGTTGTATTATTGATATCAATAACTTTCTCACCAATCAATGTCTTAAGCAAAGAACGTTTTAACAGGTTTTTCAAAAACAATTTAACTTTAACAGAATATTGGGAGCATGTTTTAAACGATTCATCCACACATATTTTCACTGGAATCGTTAATTCTATTAACGCAAAGTGGATAAATTCAACTCATAGAAAAATGATATACAGTTTCACCAATGTAACTGTAATTAAATATTTCAAGGACACGAGTGATTAGGAACTTGACCATATAATACTCGTCTATGAAGGAGGAGTTGTAGGTAATGTTAGTATACTGGTTTTCTACAATCCATGGGGGCCAATAGAATGCAGGGCTGGAGATATTATTAACGTTTAGGCAATAAGAGATGCTAAAAATAAAAGTCAACTTAAAGCTCTAAGAGTTCAGCTTGTTAAATCTTTAATCCAAGCAACATCATTTGAGAATATTAAGGAAATACCAGAAGAGTGTGGTGTGGGTTTTTCTTTTAGTGGCTACCACTGGGATATAAATAATCTTCCAGTAGCTTACTATATCAATGTAGATGGAACTGCTGATATCCCTGGAACCACCGAGTTTCAGGCTGTAATTAACAGTTTTCAGACATGGGAAAGTGATGAATTATCAATTATTGATTACGTGTACAGTGGGACAACATCAAAAAAAGATGTTGATGGTAATAATGTTATTTGTTGGAAAGATTTAGGAGGAGCTATTCCAGTTGCCTACACGGTGATTACCTATATTTCTAATACTAAGGAGATAATTGAATTTGACATAGTGTTCAATGATTATTACACTTGGGGCATTGATGAGGCTGATAAGTGGGATGTACAAAACGTTGGTACTCACGAAGTTGGTCATACCCTTTGTCTAGATGATTTATATCTTGATGAAAATAGTGAACAAACTATGTACTACGCTGGTTCTCAAGGTGAACTTAAAAAGAGATCTCTTGAAGAAGGTGATATAGCTGGAGTTCGTTACATATATCCAAAATACAGTAAACCTTTAGTATTTATTTTAGATCCAGCAGATGGTGAAACAATAGATCCCTTAGTTACTCCTACAGTTAGAATAAAAGCATCTGCTAGCAGTGAATATGGAATACAAATTGTAGAATATAAAGCGAAGAGTACCAATGTAAACTATGATAGTGGTTGGGTAATAATGGCATATGATTCAACAGAGAATTATTGGATTGGATACTGGGATATTTACAATCTAGAATATGGTTACTATAAAATAACTGTTAGAGCCCTAACTGAAGTGAACATTTATGGTTATGATTGGATAACAGTTTATATTGGTCCACAAATTTAGTGCAGAGGTAAGAAACTTGGTTAAAAAAAGTTACATAAACCCTTATCGCTACTTATTATTATAAGTATATTGCTTCTAGGAATCATATTAACATGTGGTTATAGGCTAGAGGTAGATAGGGAGATTTATAGTGTTGGTGAGACTGTAACTATAAGAATCTTTTATGTCAATGGCTTCCTAATACCTTTACCATTTTTTCCTGGAAATTATAGATATACAATTATTAAGCCTGATGGAGAGGAAGTGGATGCAATTGTGTATATAAATCCTCCATTATCCTCTGCCATGTTATTTGTTGCTCCATTTACAAGAATTTTAGTTGGCGAAATTAATTTTACTCCTAATCAAGAGGGCATGTACATTGTCAGAATAACTCTTCGTTTAAATGTATGTTTGGAAGTAAGGTTTAGGGTGATGAGTTAATAATAGTCTTCTCAATGTAACTTCTCTTTAAGCAATATTTAATTCGTTCCTCATGGAATAAAGCTAATGGGACAAGAGAAGTTTATTAGTTGTCTATGGAGACTTGGTTGGAATGTCTGGTGGGTTTGAATGGGATGGTGTATTGGCTGCATATGGTGAAATAGCTATAAAGTCTGATGTAGTTAGGAGAAGGTTTGTTAGAAGATTGATGAGTAATATTGCTGTTGGTCTTAAGGGTTTGGATATCGAGTTTAAGATTAGGCATAAGTGGTCTAGAGTTATAGTTAACACTTCAAATGTAGATGAGGCTTTAAGTCTGGTCAGTAGGATTTTTGGGGTTGTTTATGCTTCTCCATTTAAGCTGGTTGATTTGGGTGAGCTTAAAGATTTTATTAGGTCGATTTCTCCTAGACTACTGGGAGATGCAGAGTCATTTGCTGTTAGGGTTAGGAGAACCGGCACACATACCTTTACAAGCTTGGAGCTAGAAAGGGAGCTGGGTTCAATTGTAAAGGAGGAGACAAAGCTCAAAGTTTCTCTGGATAATCCTGATAAAATCATCTTCGTGGAAGTTAGAGACAATGAATGCTACATTTTTACTGATAAAATTAGAGGTCCAGGAGGTTTGCCCCTTGGAACCGCTGGTAGAGTTGTTTGCTTGATAAGTGGAGGCATCGACTCCCCTGTGGCTGCATGGCTTATGATGAGGAGGGGTTGCAGCATCGTACCACTGTTCGCCTATTTCCCAAGGGGTGGAGATGAATCTGATTTAAAGCGTTTTATTGAGGTAATGAAAATATTGAAGAAGTGGCATATTGGCGAGGAAATACCTGTCTATATTTATAAACATGAACATAACCTTGTGGCTTTTAGGCGAATTGCCTTAAAGTATACTTGTGTTCTTTGTAGGAGGATGATGTACAGGGTTGCGAATGAGCTTGCTAGGAGAATTGGAGCTAAAGCTATTGTTACTGGTGAAAATTTAGCTCAAGTAGCTTCTCAAACCTTGCATAATTTAAGAGTAATAGACCAAGCTTCAGAACTACCTGTTTTGAGGCCGATGATAGGCTTCAACAAGGAGGAGAGCATTAGGCTGGCTAAAAAAATAGGTACCTATGAAGCTTCATGTATGAGGGTTACTTCTGGATGTACGCCTATCAAAGGTTGTTGGGCTAGACCTCCAAAGCCAGTAACTAAAGCTGAACTTAAAGATGTTCTTGAATTTGAGTCTAAACTGGATATTGATAATCTTCTTAGTAAAAGTGTCGAGAGTATAAGGCAGCTTCCTAACTCTCACTTTAAAGCTTCTTAATGGATTATAGTTATAACAGAGTTAAGAGAATTAATTGTGTGGTGAAAGATTGGATAAGTTTCAAGCTCTCCTCGACTGGTTTAAGGATAAGAACGGTGTATTAGTAGCATTTTCAAGTGGAGTTGACAGTACACTTGTAGCTTATGCTGCTAAGCAAGTTTTAGGAGATAAAGCGTTGGCTGTTACAGCTAATTCACCTCTTCTCCCTCCTGGAGAATTAGAGGAAGCTAGAAAAATAGCTAATTTCATTGGAATTCGGCATTTAATTATTAATGTTAACGAATTGGAGAATGAGCATTTAGTTGAGAATCCGCCTAATAGATGCTATTATTGTAAGTTGGAGTTGATGAATAAATTGCTTGAAATAGCAGATGGGCATGGATTGGAAGTAGTTGTTGATGGAACTAATGCTGACGACATGAAGAGTTATAGACCTGGAATAAAAGCCTTGAAGGAGCTTGGTATTAGAAGTCCTCTTGCTGAAGTTGGTTTAAGTAAGGAGGATGTGAGAGCAATTTCTAGAAAGTTGGGTCTTCCAACTGCTGAAAAGCCTCCTGTTGCATGTCTAGCTTCAAGATTTCCATATGGTGTGAGGATAACTCCAGAAGCAGTTAGGCGAGTTGGAATGGCTGAGCTTATTGTGAAGCAAGTAGCTAAAGTTAACTTGGTTAGGGTTAGGGATCATGGAGTGATTGCTAGAATAGAGGTTGGTAGAAATGAGCGTAAAAAACTTTTTAACGAGAGAGTATTGGATGAAATCTCCAAGCGTCTTAAAGGGCTGGGATACTTATATGTCGCAATGGAGCTTGAGGGTTATGTATCTGGGAGTTTAGATAAGTTAATACTAGTAAGTGGTAAAGGAGAGAAGTAATAGTTTTTACTAGGATTATCGGTGATGTGTTATTTTACTGTCTCAAAATAGCTTTTTAATATTCTACGTAGTCCTCTTCTAATAATTTCTGATAATGTAGATGGGCTTATGCCGAGTCTTTTTGCGAGTTTTGTTATGTTTATTTTTCTAGGATAATCGAAGAAGCCCATTTTAAATGCTAGCCATAAAACTTTGTCTTGGTTTTCAGTTAAGATTTTCCCTTTTGGTTTAAATTTAGTTATTCTTAATACTTTTGGTTTTAAACCACTTTTCTCTATAGCTGAAATTATCCCTAAGTAGGCGTCAAAGTTTGGCACAATAAAATTGTATATGAATGTAGAGTCCTGTATGTTTTTACCAGTTATTAGAAATGAACCATGTGAAATTATGGTGTTACAGACATCACATCCCTCACTTTCTATCCATGCTATGGTTTTTCCCTTGGGGGTTCTGCCTTCATGTAGCTTTATTAGCATGCCTTTTGAAACTTTTGCTACTTGTTCTGGGGTCAATTCTACTAGATGTCTAATTACTCCACCTGTTATTCCTCTGATGTCTGCAACTCTGAATCGACTGATATTTCTTTTCTGTAATTCTCTTAAAACTTTACATCTGTCATTTTTTATTTCAATTGATATATGGTAGGGTTCATTCCATACATCACTCATAATATTTCCCCTTATATTTTCGGGGATACTCTCTAATAGAAATACCTATCAATATACTTCGGTGTCTGTTATGGAGGTTCAATGGCCAGTTAAAATACTCCTAGTTCATCCAAAAGCACCTTTCCTGCAGAAGGATAAATTGACCATTGCAGCTGACTGTGCAGTATTATCTAACAATGAATTGGGTACACGATTTAAAAAGGGTGAAACTGTAATTATTGGTTGTCCATTACTAGAGGATCCTGATAGAATAATGAATAAATTGGCATTGGTAATGAGAGAGACAAGAGCAACTAATGTCGAGGTGTACACTATGGAAGTTCCATGTTGCCATGCAATTCATATGATGACTATGAGAGCTATTAAGAATGCTGATAAAAGTGATTTAAACGCCAAGTACTTTATCGTTAGAGTCGTTTCTGGAAAAATTGAGCCCTATAAGCTTGGGAGAACAGATACCTCAATGATTGAAGCTGAAAAGAAAGCTCACGGTCACCTTTATTAGAGGTGTCATAATTGACTAAAGTAAAGAGATTAATAGTTACAATTGATAAAGATAAGTGTACTGGATGTGGAAACTGTGTTAAAGCATGTTTAACGGGAGCCCTGAAAATAGTTAATGGTAAATCGAAACTAATTGATGAGCGATTATGTGATGGTTTCGGTTCATGTATAGCTGCCTGCCCTTATAATGCAATTAGACTCGAGTATAGGGAAGCTGAAGAATTTGATTGGTCAATACTAAATCAAATAAGCTTTGAAGATCTAGTGAGAAAGTTGAGGATGACTAGTGGTGCTGAAGTGAATTAAATTTAAGATGATTTTTTCCTTAGTTTTAGTTATCTAAACTTTATTTTTGCTTCTCTCATTAATTTTCTAAGTTCTCTAGCTCTTTCATTATCAATTAGGCCTTTTCTCTCTAAGTCGTTGATACATTTCTCAGCATAATTACACCATATGACACATGTTTCAGAGGCTTCTCTACGTACTGTTCGGCCGCAGTTTGGGCATTCCTGTCCAGTTTCATACTCAAAGAATTCAACTTCCTCTCCACAATATGGGCATGTTCCAATGATTATTTGAGGTTCAACAAAGCTTCTAGCTCCAGGACAATATTTTAACATAACCTCACCTCTAAATCTTCCATTAAATGCTTAAGTTAGGCTTTTTCATATTATGATTTCCCCGAAAATATACGGATATTAAATTAAGGGTTAATGTTATAATCTTGATAAATATGATTTTAACTAGACACGTAGTTTGTGGGGTAAACTTCATGAAGCTTGATGTCAATGAGGCTATTAAACTATTATTGAGTGGTAAAGTTAAAATTCATGAGTTAGATGATTTTTTAGGTGATTCTAATTTAGCTACCGAAGTCAGACGTAAATATATTGAAAAACTAGTTAAAGTTGAGTTTAGTAATTTATCTCTTCATCCACTAGACTTTAATGAGCTTGTTGGTAGAAATATTGAGAATCCTATTGGAGTTGTTCAAGTTCCACTAGGTATTGCTGGTCCCCTCAAAATTGATGGAGAGTATGCTAAAGGTGATTTTTACATTCCACTCTGTACTACTGAGGGTGCATTAGTAGCTTCAGTGAATAGGGGTTGTAAGGCTATTACTCTTTCAGGGGGAGCTAGACCTCTAATTTTGAAGGATTATATGACTAGAGCTCCTTTATTTAAGACGCCAAGTATAGTTCATGCCAAAAAACTTGTGGATTGGGTTAAAGAGAATTTTGATAGAATTGTAGAGGTTGCTGAAAGCACTACTCGTTATGGGAAGTTGCTTGATTTTCAACCATACCTGGTTGGTAATTACGTGTTTTTGAGATTTAGATTTTCTACTGGTGATGCCATGGGTATGAATATGGTTACTATAGCTGTGGATGAAATTAGGAAGCTGATTGAGGGGGGAGTTTCATATGCTAACTGTATTAGTTTAAGTGGGAACTTATGTGTCGATAAGAAACCTTCTGCTCTAAATTTAATTGAAGGTCGAGGCAAGACTGTCATCTGTGAAGCTATAGTTAAAAGAGAAGTTGTTAATGAGGTTTTGAAGACTACTCCTGAAAGTATTGTTAATCTTAATTGGAGTAAAAACTATATTGGTTCAGCCTTGGCAAGTTCTCTTGGATATAATGCACATTTTGCTAATATTATTGCTGCAATTTTTGTTGCAACTGGACAGGATTTAGCTCAAATTGTTGAGTCTAGTATGGGCTTTACGGTTGCCGAAGTTGTTGGAAATGGTGACTTATATATCAGTGTTACTTTGCCTTCCCTTGAGATTGGTACTGTAGGTGGTGGAACTAGGCTTCCAGCACAAAGTGAAGCTTTATCAATAATTGACTGTTTGGGTGGTGGGAATCCTCCTGGAGTTAAGGTAAGAAAGTTTGCGGAAATAATTGCTTCAGCTGTTTTGGCTGGGGAGCTTTCTTTGTTAGCTGCATTGGCTTCCCATCAATTGGCTGATGCACATAAAATGCTTGGACGTGGAAAAAGACCTTAACTTTATCTTAAATTTGTCTTTTAAGCCAAGATCTAATCCATTGTTTACGGCATTTTTCAGAGCAGAAGACGTAGAGCTTATTTACACAGCACGTCTTCCTAACATATTTTACATTTCTGACAATTCGTCCACAGATTTGACATCTTAAACTCAATTTGCTCACCCTAGTCAGTTAAGTTTTTTAGTTTTATTTTTCATAAACTTAACGCTGTTATGGGGGTGTTACTTTGAACATGAGGTTAGTTGATGAAGGTGAGATGACTAAAGCTATAATTGAAGCTTCTTTAAAGAAACTGGTTAATCTGACAAGTGTGGATGTAATTGTTGTTGGCGCTGGCCCTGCAGGCTTGACTGCCGCTTTCTATCTAGCTAAGACTGGACTAAAAACTCTGATTATTGAAAGAAAACTTTCTTTTGGTGGTGGAATTGGTGGTGGTGGAATGCAGCTTCCAGCAATATTAGTTCAAGAACCTGCAGATGAAATATTGCGTGAAATAAACTGTAAACTTACCCCGTACAGTGAAGGTTTATATGTGGTTGATCCAGCTGAGATGATTGCTAAGTTGGCTTCAAGTGCAATTGATGCTGGTGCTGAGTTTCTATTGGGTGTAACTGTTGATGATGTTGTTTTTAGAGTTGAAGGGGGAAAACCTAGAATTGTAGGTGTGGTTATTCAGTGGACTTCAATTATTATGTCAGGTATACATGTTGATCCCTTAGCATTGAAGGCTAAAGCTGTTATTGATTGTACTGGTCATGATGCAGAGGTTTTATCAGTGGCTTCTCGGAAAATTCCACAACTTGAATTGATGGTTCCAGGTGAAGCTTCAATGTGGACTGCTGAAGGGGAGAAACTTGTTGTTGAGAAGACTGGTGAAGCTTTTCCAGGCCTATATGTTGCCGGGATGTCTGTTGCAGCTTTATATTCGACGCCTAGGATGGGTCCAGTTTTTGGAGGTATGCTTTTGTCTGGACGTAGAGTGGCTGAAATATTAGTGGAAAAGTTAAAATCTACTAGTGGGTAGTCATTGATTTGATGATGGAGTCTAGAAGGTTTAGGGTTTTAAGGTTTAATGATGGTAATGTAAGCTTTGATGATGATGAAGTAGCGGTGGAGCAACCTGTTCACTTATATGTTAATGGGGAGCATTTAGTGACTTTTCTTGCTTCTCCACATAATTTAAGGGAGCTTGCTTATGGTCATCTGGCTAGTGAAGGGATAATTCAATCTGTAAGTGATGTTGAAGAGATTGATATTGAAGATTTTGTGATAAGGGTTAAAATTCCAAGTGATTTAATGACTAGAGTTAAGCTGTATGGTACCTTGAGGGTTAGATTTACTTCTTGTGGTGAAGTTGATAGTGGTTATCTGAGACTCTTAGATAGCTTGGTTAAGGCTGAAGTTTCTTCGAATACTTGTTTCAGGGTTGAGGATATACTTGAGGCTTTCAAAGTCTTGAATATGAAGTCTATGCTATATAGAAAGACTGGTGGTGTTCATGTTGCCATGCTCTTTGACCCGAATTTGACTGTTGCTAGTTTTGCTGAGGATGTTGGGAGGCATAATGCTGTTGATAAGGTTATTGGTGAAGCATTAATTAATGGCTTTAATTTAAGTAACTTATTTATGGCTTGTAGTGGTAGGCTTTCTTCTGAAATCGTCTTAAAGGCTATCCGACTTAATATTCCTCTTGTCGCTTCAATTTCAGCTCCTACTACACTTGGTGTTATACTTTCCAGGAAGGCTAAGTTGACTCTTATAGGTTTTGTTAGGGGTAAACGTTTTAATGTTTATAGTTTTCCTGAACGCCTTAACTTGTCATGTGAAGGTTTTTACGATTTCTCTTAGTGTTTCACATAGTCTGTTTACTTCTTCCTCTGTATTGTAAATGTAGAAGGAAACTCTCACTGAGCTTTTTATGCCTAGGAATTTGTGGAGAGGTTCTGTGCAATGTAGCCCTGACCTTACAGCTATGTTAGATAGTTCATCTAGGAGTAATGCAATGTCGTGGCTGTCTATTCCTTTAATGTTAAATGATACTATTCCACATCTTTCTTCAATGTTTTTAGGACCATAGATTTCAATTTTATCGCTTATCTCTTCTAATTGTTTTATGGTTTGTTTTACAAGTTTTTCTTCATGTTTCCTAATTTGTGTTTTGTCTAGTTCGTTTAGATAGTCTATTGCTGCTGCTAGGCCAATTGCACCTGCAATATTTGGTGTTCCAGGTTCAAATCTCCAGGGCATATCATTCCATGTACATCCAGTAAGTGTTACTTTTTTAATCATTTCTCCTCCACCGAAGGGTGGATCAAGGTATTCTTCAATTCCATCACGTATGTAAAGGACACCTATCCCTGTTGGTCCAAGCATTTTATGGCCGCTGAATGCTAAAAAATCACATTCTAGTTCATGTACATCTACTAACATATGTGGTGCTGATTGGGCTGCATCTACTAATATTAACGCTCCAACTTTATGGGCTATTTCAGCTATCTTTTTTACTGGATTGATTGTTCCAAGCATATTTGAAACATGAGTTACAGTCACTAGTTTTGTCTTTTCAGTTAGGTATTTATTTAGTTGTTTTAAGTCTAACCTGTAACTATCTTTCAGCCCTATGTACTTTACTTTGACTCCAAATTTTTTCTGTATTATTTGCCATGGAACAATATTTGAATGATGCTCCATTATTGTGGTTATTACTTCATCTCCTGTCTCCCATTTTAATCCATACGCTATTAGGTTTATTGCATCAGTTGTGCCTTTAGTGAAAACTATTTCGCTGGATTTTCTGGCGTTTATGAATTTTGCAATTTTCTCTCTTGCTTTTTCATATTTTTCAGTGGCTTTTTGTGACAGTCTATGTATTGCTCTATGGACATTTGCGGTGTATTCTTGGTAGTATTCGTTTATTGCTGATGTTACTTGTATTGGTTTTAAGGTGGTTGCGGCATTGTCTAGGTAAATTAATGGTTTATCTCTTCTAGTTAGGATTGGGAAGTCTTTTCTTATTTCCTCTACTTTCATTTCAATCATCCTTTAGTTTTTCCATTAACAATGTTATAATTAGTCCTTATAACAATTAGCTTAATATAACGCTGTTAAATTTTATGTTTGGGGAGAAGTATAATGGGAGTATTCGATGGAGAAGAGTACTATAGGAGACAAGTAATTTTACGGGAGCTTGGTTATGAGGGGCAAAATCGTTTGAGAAATTCTAAAATTCTAATCGCTGGTGTTGGTGGTTTAGGTTCTATTTCTGCTTTATATTTGACTCTAGCTGGAGTTGGGCATATAATTCTCGTAGATCAAGATGTTGTCGATATGAGCAATTTACATAGACAGGTCCTATATGATTTAGATGATATTAGGTTTCCTAAGGCTGAAGTTGCAGCTAAGAAGCTAAGCAGATTGAATCCTGAAGTTAATGTGGAGGCAATCTCAGATAATATTAATGAGGAGAATGTCTTTGACTTAGTTAAACAAGTGGATTGTGTTGTTGATGGATTAGATAATATGAGAACTAGATATTTAATTAACAGGGCTTGTGTTAAATATAAGGTTCCATATATTTTTGCGGGTGCTATTGGCTTTGAAGGAAATTTAGCTGTATTAATTCCACATGAAACTGCATGCTTAGAATGCTTCTTGCCAGGTTTAGATGATTCATTACTGCCCACTTGTGAAACGAGGGGTGTTATTGGAGTAACACCTGGAATTATTGGCACTATTCAAGCTATGGAGACAATTAAGCTCCTAGCTGGAATCAACAGTGGTTTAAGGGGTAAATTACTGATTTGCGACTTTATCACTATGGATTTCGTAACTGTAGATCTGAGGAAAAATCCTGAATGTAAGGTTTGTGGAGAAAGGGTTGAAGTTAAGCTTGAACATAAACCTAGCATTGTAATTTTATGTGGAAGTAATACAGTTAATGTTAATCCACCGAGACCTATGAAGATAGATTTAAAGAGAGCTCAGCAGTTGTTGTCAAGTAAATATGAGCTTTTAATTAAGTCTTCATTTGCTATTGCGTTTAGATATTTCGATGACATTGAGGTGACAATTTTTAGTAATGGTAGAATGCTTATTAGAAATATTAGTGATGCTGATAAAGCTCTCGAAATTTATAGGAACTTAATTAGCATTCTTTCTTCTATGTAGTTTTCTTTTATATGTTTTCGAAAGGGTTATAAGGCTAATTATAACAGTGTTATAATGATGAATAGAATAAATGTTGTCCTTGAAGATGCTACTTCACTTAAGCCCTCACTTGAATTAGATTTAAGAGAAGTAATTAGTGAATTTACTCGGATAATGCAATCTAAAGTTGTATCAAATCCAATAATTGTAGATGACGCTTCGAATACTATTTTGAGGGGTCATAAAGTGTTCTTTGCATTAAGTTTGCTCTCAGCTAAAAAGGTGCCAGTAGTTAAAGTGGATACTTCAAAAATTAGTGGACGTGAAGAATTAACTTCCTACTTAAAAGAGATTAGTAAAAAGCTTCCTAAAGTTAAATTCACGTTGAATAAACTTGATGTGTGGTCTAGGGAGGATCCGCGAGTTTTAAGAGTCTATGAGAGTACCTTGGATTTACTAGTTAAGGGTTGGCCTACCCCTTTAGTTAAGTTTAATTCATTGTCCACTGAAGCTCGTTCTGTTTGGGCTAAGTTAGAGGGATTTAATCCATTTAGTAATAGTGTCAAGGATAGAATCGGATGGTCGATGATAATGGAGGCCTTGAAGAAAAGTGAGTTGAAGGAGATATTATATGAAGCTACTTCAACTAATACTGGAATTGCATTAACTTCTATTGCAAATATTCTTGGCAAGAAAACTAAATTGTTTATACCGAAGAGTATTCAAAGGGTAAGCGATACCTTTCTTAGGATTTTAGGCGCTGAGGTTGTAAGAATGCCGGTTAGCTTAACAGTTGAGGCTATAGATAAGGTGGATGATGAAGCAAAAAGGGTTGGTGCTTCCCATCTAAATCAATTTGAGAATGATGTGAACTTCAAGGTTCATCTTAAATATACTGCGAAGGAGTTGGATATGCAATTAACATCCCTAAACCTAAAGCCTACACATATTATTGGCGGTTTAGGGACATCTGGTCATATGAGTGCTATTTCACTTTACTTTAAAAGTAAATATGGTGATGATGTTAGGGTTATAGGTGTCCAGCCTGCTCCTAACGAGATTATTCCTGGTATACGGAGAATTGAGACTGGAATGAAATGGATACACTGGGTTAAATTTGATAAGATAATTGATGTAAAACTTGATGAGGCAATTGAAGGAGTTATTAGAATAGCTAGAAGTGAGGGGCTTCTTATTGGTCTTAGTGCTGGAGCAGTAGTAGATGCTTTCACAAAAATTGCTGGAGAAGATGGAGTTTATATTCTAATATTGCCCGATACTGGATATAAGTATGCAGAGCAACTTGAAAGTTATCTTGTTAGAAAGAGAAACTGTCAACGTAACATTTCTATACTTGGTATTACATAGAACAATGTGATGAGCAATAAACCCCTATGTGAAATGGTTGTAAAATACATGTTACCTGCCATTAGGTATTTGATAGCAAAAGAGTTAATTGAGAATTATGGTTTTCCTCAAATGTCGGCAGCTAAAGTTCTTGGATTATCTCAAGCAGCTATAAGTTATTACATGAATTCTAAGCGGGGACAAAAATGGGTTTCAATTTTAGCCCAAAATGAGAAAGTTATAAAGCTTATTAAATCAACTGCAAAGGAGATTGCTGAGTCAAAAGAGAAGGTTAATGTGGATTTATGTAGATTATGCTTGATGATTAGAGAATTAACATTCTAGAATTCATATTTCTCTGATTTATCTTAAATATCATATTTTTCAGTAAAGTTTATATTATCTGAATTGTTTAGTTTTTATGGTGATTCATTGTGGTTAAGGATGAAAAGTTTTCTGAATGTTGTAGTGGTGAAGCTATGACTAAATGTGCTATTGAAGCGATACTTGTCATTGATGATAGAGGGCAAGTTCTATTTCCCAAGGAGCTTAGAGAGAAATTTAAGTTGAAGCCTGGAGATAAACTGGTTGCAGTTTCATGTAGTAAAGGTGAGAGGATTTGTTGTTTAACTTTAGTTAAGGCTGAGGATTTGGCTAAGAGTGTTAAGAGCTTTCTAGGTCCCTTCTTAAAAGAGCTTATTAAATAATTTGTAGGGGCTCAGTATTGCCGGGTTCTGCCATCAATTGGCAGTAACCGCCAAAGGTACATCATTGCCCATTTTATTATTTTGAACTTGGTTAATTTATTTTAATCTAATATTGGTAGGTGTATCGTATTTTAACGCCGGGGGCGGGATTTGAACCCGCGCGTCCCTTTCGGGACACAGGCTATCTGTTTTTCTCCAGGCCTGCGCCTTAAACCTGGCTAGGCTACCCCGGCTCTATTTTGGTTTACCTCACTACATCCATATTTATTTTTCACTTTATATGTGTGTAATGTTGGCTTATAAGTTTGAATAATAGTTTTACAATTTTCTAATCGCCCTTAATTTATTACTTTTTATCTCCATGCTTTCGGATATGTTCCTCTGTCCATTATTACTCTTTCCGTTTTTGCTACTATTCCTTTTTCTGCTTCTAGTATTTCGTTTGATGTCATCCTTGCTTTTGCTAAGGCTACTAGTTCTCCCTTTTGTGTCATTATTGCTATTAGGCTTCCTCTTTTTATTCCTGTTTCTAGTCTTAGTACTCCTGGGGCTGCTAGGTCTGCTCCGTGACATATTGCGTCTACTGCGCTGTCTCTTATTATTATTTTGGGAAGGTGTTGGATTGCTTTTTCTACTGGTAGTATGGCTTTTCTTAGTTGTGTTTCATTTTTTTCTTCTATCCATGTTTCATATGCGTCTTGTAGGTCATGTAATGTAATTAGGGTTTCATCCTCCTTTAGTGGTCCTGACCGTGTTCTTCTTAGTTCTTGCATGTGTGCTCCTACGCCTAGGACTATTCCTATGTCATGGCATAGTTTTCTTATGTATGTCCCTGCTTGGCATCCTACTTTTATGAGGACGTCTTTCCCTGTTATTTCCAGAACCTCTATATAATAGATTGTCCTTATTCTGACCACTCTTTTTACTGATGATTTTAGTGGTGGTCTTTGATATATTGGGCCAGTGAATTCTTTACATACCTTTCTTATTTTATCTTCATCTACTTTTTTGTGCAGTCTCATTACACATACATATTCTTTTCCTGCATGGATTAATGCTCTTATTGCTTTTGTTGCCTTTTTTAGTGCTATAGGTAGTATTCCTGTTACTTTGGGGTTTCCCCACCCTTTAAGGGTTCTAGGGTCCCTGCATGTCCTGCTTTTTCTATGTTTAATATTCTTTTTACCCATGCAACTACTTCATGGCTTGTGGGTCCTGGTGGTTTGTCTAGATTTATAACGCCTAGTTCTATATGTTTTTCTATGCTTCTTTTCTGTGGTGGGCAGCCATAGTTTGGATTTGTTTCCTCTTCTGCTTTTATCAGTATTTCTCTCTGTATATCTGCTGGTAGAGTTTTATGTCTTTTCAATTATTTCACCAACTATAACAATTTGTTTTCTTTAAATTATGTGTAGTGATTTAGATTTTTATCTTTGCTATTTCCTTCATTTTTTCTAGTAGTCCTGCTTCTTCAAGTGCCTTTTTGACTTCTTCATCTGTTGCGTCTGCTTTTATATTAATTTTGTATTCTGTTGGTTCTAAGTGTTTTATATTGGCTCTTCTTCTTTTTACTCCACTGACGTCTTTAGGTCCTGTTATTAATACAAACCTATCATCTATAACATCTATTATTACACATTTTCTTCCAGCTTCTCTTCCCCTAGTTTTGACGCATATTCTTCCAATTTCTATTGCAGCCATCTTCCACACCTCTTAGTTATATTAGGCTTCATTGATGTAAACAGTTTCTTTGTTTCTTAAACTTTTCCTCTTTATATAGTATTTTATTAGTTTTTCTAGAATTTCACTTACTTCTTCTTCACTCCATTTCTCTGTATTTATTACTATGTCGTAAATGCTTAGGTCCTCTAGGTTTATTCCATAATATTTTAAGTATCTTCTTTTGTTGCTTTCTTCTCTTATTCTTATTTCTTCTAGTGCATCTTCAATTGACTTTTTATCTCTCTTAGCTATTCTTTGTGCTCTGACTTTTAGTGGTGCTGTTAAGAATATTTTTATGTCTGCATAATCCTTTGCCATCCATCCCGTTAGATGTCCATCAATTACAATGTTCCCCCTTCTTGCTTCTTCTATTGTTTTTTTGTCAACTTTGAAGTCGAATTTACTGTTTGTTTCGGCTTTTGAATGGAATTTTTCAAGTGAGATTCCAAGTTTTAATGCCATTTGCCTGAAGTATCTTCCAGTTGAGAAGTATCTTAAATTGAATTTTTCTGCTATTCTCTTTGCGTGGGTTGTTTTTCCTGATCCTGGTGGCCCGCTGACTGTTATTACTATTTTATTTTTTTTCAATTGTTAGGTTGCCTCCCTAACTGTGTTTTTAATTAATTTGTGGAGACATGTGGAGCAGAGTGTTCCGCCATATGGTCTTGTAGGTCGTCTTGAACTTTTCGGTAGTCTTCTTAGTTTTACTGGTCTTAGTCTTGGGACTCCATGTAATTCTTTTCTACATATGGCGCACTTAGCTGGATTTGGTTTTCTTTTAAAGTAATGAATTACAATTCTTCCTCCTGGAGTTCTTACATATTTTCTTTTTAGACTTCGAGATCTGAGTGCTCTTCTAGGCATTTGTTTCACCTCAGAATGATAATTTTAATATTTTTTGAATTATGGGTAAGGTTAGTAGTGAGCATAAAATATACCAAGTTACAAAGCTTGCTTTATCTCCTGCGAAGGGTAGGGTGAATGGGAGGAAAGCTACAATTGAGGGGAAGGCTCCTGAAAATACTATGAAGAACATCCATAATGGCAACATGAATATTAAAGAGGGTTTCATTCTCTCGGCCATTAATTCAGCTTCAAGCTTTTTTATGTATGGCTCCCTTTTTCTTAGTTTTATCATGAGTTTTCTATCTCCACTTGTTAATGCCTTTCTCATTTCTCTTCTCCATTGAGATATTTCAGCTGCGTATTCCCTTAGTTTCTTTACATCTAGTATGAGGTAGTTGGCTAGTGCTGTGGTTAACCCTACACTTAGACTTATAACTAAGACTGATATTGTTGATAGTGGAGGGTATCTGTAGGGGCCTAGTAGATTTCTAATTATGTCAACCAACCATTCCAGCAATATGTCTCCCTCACTTCTAGTTAATATTATGCTGTTGTTGTCCTTCTATTTTTTAAGTTAAAAATATTGCTATTTTTCACCCATTATTCTCCTAACCATTGGGTATAATTCCTCTATTTGTTCTTGTGTCAATATGCTCCAGTATTGATAAATTATTCCTACTGTTAATAATACTCCCATGCCTGATCCTATTGCTCCTATTAAATCTGCTATTGCTGCTATCATTGCTACTGTAATACCACTTAATACGGTCAGTGTTGGTATGTATCTGTTTAATAGTCTTTCGATAATTTTTGGTGATCTTCTAAAGCCTGGTATTTGGAGTCCTGCTTGGACTAATTGTTGGGCTTGATCTCTGGGGTTTAATCCAGATGCTTCCACCCATATTACTGCAAATAATACTGAGCTTAAAATTAACATTAAAGTATATATTACGGCATGTAACGGGTCATTCATAACTGAGTTTAATCCTGTTGGAGGTGTTACATAGTAGGCTAGTCCTCCTATAGGTGTGTTATCTGTAGTATTGAACATTCCAAGCCAGTTTAGAAATATGTTTGTATTGTTATAGTTAAATTGCTTCCAGATCATAAGTGACACTATTTTTAGATCCACAAATAGCATGGATGTAAATATTATTGGGATGTTTGATACATATAGGAATTTTAATGGTACTTTTGTTCTTAGACCTCTATATTTAGGAAATGCTACTGGAACCTCTATTCTCATTCCTTCCAAGTATATAACGAAGATGAATATTAGTATCGTTGTGATGAATCCAGCCATTCCTGGAAGAGCACCTGGTCTAACAAAGGCATTCCATATATTTTCTCCACTTATTATTGTCTGTATGAAGGCTAGTACTGCTCCTAGATATTTTCCATCACCAGCTATTAGGGGGGAGAATGTTTGCCATGCAATTTGTTGTGCTACTCCTGTTGCTATAAAGAGGCTTACTCCACTTCCTATTCCCCAACCCTTTTGAATCATTTCATCTAATAACATTACAATGAGTGTTGCCATCATTAACTGTATAAATACTAATATTATTGCATCTATTGGTAGTGGGCCAAAGGCTCCTCCGAGGATGTATGCTATGGATTGAATTCCACCCCATATGAGGGCCATTAATTTTTGTGCACCTGTATAGAGTGCTCTCTCTCTTGGATTTTGGAAATCCACTTCTAATATACCAGAGCCAACTAGTAGTTGCATTATTAATCCTGCAGTAACTATAGGGCCAATTCCAAGTTCCATTAGTGTTCCACGTTTAGCTGCAAATAGCATTCGCATATAGAGGAATGGATCATAGCCTACTCCTCTAGTTATACCATAAAGGGGGATTTCACTCATTACTAGATAGATAGTTAAAACTATGGCTGTCCATATTATTCTATCGCGGAGTGCTAGTTTTCTTTCTGGTCTAGATACTTCTGGAATTACTCTTATTACTGGTTCAAGGATGTCTAGCACCTTTGGCATCTTCACACACTCAAATGTTATTAGTACATTTAGTTTATTATATTTTAATTACTTCTCCACCTGCTTTACTTATTTTTTCCTCTGCTTTCTTAGAGACGTATGGGGCTATTACTACTAACGGGCGTGATACTTTCCCTCTACCTAAAACCTTATTATATCCTAGTTTCAGTACATTTATTATTATTTTGTCTTCTTTTAGCTCTGCTTTCCCTCTACTTAGTAATTCTGGGGCTATTTCATCTAGTAATCCTACATTAACAACTTTTTCACTTGGCTTCATACTCAATGGTGTTTTAAATCCATGTTTACCAAAGTAGTTTGGTGCATTTTTTAGTACCCATGTCCAGTGATGTTTATGTCTGCCTGATCTCCCAAATCCACCTTTCAATCCCTTACCTCTATGTTGTCCTGTTATTCCCCATCCACAAGTTCTGCTTCCTCTATATTTTCTAATTTTCTTTCTCCTTCTTACAACCATTTTAATCACCTTAATTGTTTGTTTTGCTTATTATATTTTCTAGAACTCCATTTCTATACTTTGCCCTTATGTTTTTGACATTTACATTTAATGGTAAATCTATTTCTTCCTTATAGTGTTTTTTGTCTTCACTAATTACTGGGACTATTAGTTTTATGTTCTCCTTTTTACGCCGGGTAATTCTATATAGACCTTAATGGTCTTTCCTTGATGATGTCTATTGATCGTTTAAATTTTTTATAATTGGACTATTTATATCTTCATTTTCTTTTATTATGAGCTGGTTGTTAAATCTTGTTGAGATCAAAATTATATGTGAATGACCTATTAGAGCTGAATTCTAGATTATCTTTTGAGATTATACTTCTCAAAATCTTCTACTTCTCTCCTTATTCTTTTTGTTTCATTAAAAACGTTGTATGGGGAGTTATTTTCTCTTCTATTAAATTTAACACATTTTTCTTATTAATTCATTTATTTTTAATCCTCTATATCCTAATTCTCCTCCACTTCCATAATGTTTCTTAATGCTTCCTTTAAATCCTCCACTTGGAGGATGTAGTCTGAAGACTGGCTTAAATTTTGGTATGTCCTTAAACGTTATTTTTCCATTAAATATTGCTTGAGCTAATTCTTCTATACTGCTTATTCCAAGTGTTTTTTGTAGGTATTCATCAGTTAGTTTGTTTCCTCCTTCTAATTCTCCTTTCCTTCTAAGTAGGTAGACTAGGGTTTCTGGCGTTATTTCTCCCCATGTTACATAATCTCTAACTTTTTTTAGCATTCCTAAATAACTTGGTCTATCATCTATTATTACTGCATGGTTTTTTCTATGCAGTTTCAGCATTGCAAGGGTATCTTTTACTTCCTTTGGTATTCCAACTCTTCCCCTTAATCTTATAACTATTAATAATCTGGGCAATTTCAATTACCCCATGACTCTTCTTTTTAGAGTCTTTTTAAGTGCATTATAGGTGGCTTTTGCGAAATTTAGTGTTGTTCTTGTTTCTCCTTTTGTTCGTGTCCAAACGTCTTGTATTCCTGCTAGTTTAAGTACTGTTTTTGCAGTGTCTCCTGCAACTAATCCTACTCCTCTTGGTGCTGGTATTAATGTTATTTCTACGCTTCCACTTTTTCCGACTACTTTAAAGGGTACACTGTGTGGTCGATTGCATGAACATTCCCAGCTTCCACATCCTCTTTTTACTGGGATTACATGTAGCTTCGCATTTTCAATTGCCTTGTTTATTGCGAATCTTAGTTGTTTTGCTTTTGCTGTTCCTAACCCGATTAGTCCATCTTCATTTCCAATGACTACTGCTACTTTAAATCTACTCATTTCTCCAGCATCTGTCTGCTTTTGAACTATGCTTATGTCTATTATTTCATGTTTTATGTCTGGAATTAAAACATCTATTATTTCAGGCTCCATTATGGGTAAGTTTAATGCGTAAATTTGATAGATTGAGACTATTTTTCCCTCTTTAACTAATCTTCCTAAAGTTGTTCTTGGAACCCACTCTTCAATATTTGATATGTATCTACTCATATGTTTTCACCCTTTAAATTCCTTCATAATTTTTTCCTTTACGTTTTCAAAATGCGTCGGTAGATTTTCCGGTGGTAAGTTTAGTTTCAAGTATATTGAAAATTGTTTCTCATATTTTTCAGGATTGGTTTCCTTTAGTAGAAGTGCATAGTTTGCTATGTGTTCTCCTCTAATTCTGTTTTCGCTTGGTATTTTTTCTTTTCTATGTGGTATTTCTAGTCCCGCGTCTAGTGCACCTTTTAGTACAGCGAATATTTTTGCACCCTTCGTTGGCCTGTGTAATCCAATGTCTATTATTGCTTCTTTTATTCCTGATTTAATTGATTTGTAGCCGATTAATAGTCCTGTTAGATATGCCGCAGGTGTGTTGGAGTATGATGCTTTCCATCCATATTTCTTCAGTTCACTTGAATGAACTGATGCTAAGACTTTATCACCTTCTACTTTTGCTTCAACTATTTGTGCTATTATGTACTTATTGGTTTTTCTCACCACCAATCTAGGTTTTCCTGATATTATCATTCTAAGTCTTTTTCTGTAATTTGTTTTACCTTCTCTTCTTCTTCTGAAGGGAACCTTGTATCTTGGTCCTCTTGCCATTTTACCTCCTCCTTGCTAAGTTATGTTCCTTAATATATGTTTTTATGTGTGAAATGCTTGTGAATGCTCCACCCTTCACCATCATGTATAATTTTCTGTAAACTGTTCTGCTTATTATCCTTCTTTTTCTTAGTAGTTTTAGAAATTTCCTCTGTGCTCTTACTTTCATTATCCAAAGTCGCTTCCTACTTATAGTTGAGCCTTTTCTGCTTCCTGGACCTTTTCTTCTACCTTTTCTCTTCTGTAGTCTTCTTTTTCTTAATCTTCCTTTGCTAATTCCCTTTACTGGTTTTGCTTTTATTATTCCTTCACGTATTAATATTTTTACGTCTTCTCTAGTCATTGCTTCAGCTGCCCTGTCTAGTTGTTCAGGGTCTATCCATACTCTATTTTCACCTACTTTAAGTATGTCTGCGGCTAATCGTCTTACTGTTCTAAGTGTTAGTGGCATTTTTTACACCTCTGCTTCTGCTTCTTGTATTTCTTCAGTAATTGTACCGGCATTTAATATTTTTAATCCTAATTCCAATGCTTTCCTTACTATTTCTATCCTTTTTCTTTTTCCAACAGTATGTGCTATCCGTATTGCATATATTTTTGGATCTAGTCCTTCAAGTTCATTTACATTTGTAATGATTTTTTCTTTATATCCGGATGGATGATATCCTCTGACTATTTTTGGAGTTCGATATCCTATTTCTACGGCTGGTGGGTACCCTTTCCTTTTTAGTCTATGTTTGTCATCCAGGCCTTTTGGTCGTCTCCATGCAGTTCCAAGTCTCTTTAATCTCCAGTGCCATGGTCTCAGGAATTTTACTTCTTTTTCTTTAAGTTTTTTTCTTATTTTTGCAATTTTTTCTTTATTCATTTTAATCACTCCTTAGAGTAGATGTATATACCGTCTAGGAATACTCTTGGATCTTTCTCTTTAATTCTAGTTGCTAGTTCTATGTTGGCTGCTGTTTGACTTACTGATTCAATATCTATTCCCTCTATGATAACTTCATCTCCTTTAACTGAAATTTTTACATCTCCAACAATTTTTGCCGTTCTAGGAACTTTTTCTCCCAAAAAATTTTCAATTATAACTTTTTTACCCTTTACTTTAACTGAAATTGGGAAGTGAGCGTAAACTATTTTCATTTTATACCTAAAACCTTGAGTTACACCTTTAATCATATTTTTTATATGTCCTGCAATTGTACCTACCAATGCTTTATCTTTCTTTTTAGGAAGGAATGATTCTACAATAACTTTTCTATCTTTAACTCTGATTATAATGTTTCTTGCATGAGAAAAGTCTCTCTCAAGTTTGCCTTTAGGTCCAGATACGACTACTTTTTTATTTTCCAGTATAATTTCAACTCCATCGGGTATGTTGACTATTTTTTCTTCTTTTAGAATTTTAGCCATTTTTCTCACCTAGTAGACGTATGCTAAGAGTATTCCTCCAATTTTTAGTTTTTTTGCTTCTTCGTGGGACATTATACCCTTCGATGTTGATATTATTATTATACCAATGTCTCTTGCTGGCAAATATTGTTTTTCCCATTCTTCAATTTCCCTATATCTTATTGGAAATCTTGGACGTATTGCTCCACATTTATTTATTCTGCCCAATAGTTGAACTCTTATTTTTCCAGCTCTTCCATCGTCTATTAATTCTATTTCACCTACATAACCATGCTTTTGCATAACTCTTAATACGTTTGCAATTAGTTTCGATGCTGGCATTATTATACACTCATTCCTACCTCTCATTTCATTATTCATTATTGTTGCTAGTGCATTTGAGAGAGTATCCATCATAGTCATGCTTTCACCTCACATGTACTTTTTAAATCCAATTTTTTCTGCAACTTCTCTAAAGCATTGGCGGCAGAGCATTAACCCATATTTTCTTATTATTGGGCCATGAGATCCACATCTTCTACATCTTCTACTACCTTTACCGAATTTTCTTATTTTTGGTGGTTTATATTTACCCATAGTAATCATTCCTCCAAAATCTCTACTCCAAACTCTCTCTTCATATATTCCATTGCTTCAATAGCTGTTACTCTTTGTTTTTTACCAATTTTTGATTTTCTTATTCTTCTCCTCATAACTCTATATCCTGGTCTTTCAAAGGATACACATACATCCATGCCGAATATACCTATGTTTGGATCATATTTTGTTCCTGGAATGTCTATGTGCTCCCTTATTCCAAAGGATACATTTCCATATGGATCAAAACTTTTTGCCTTAATTTTATTTCCGACTGCTATCAATGCTTTGCGTAGGAATTCCTTTGCCTTTTCTCCTCTTAGAGTTACTACGCAAGCTATGTTTTCTCCTTTTCTTATTCCAAATTCTCTTATTGTTCTTTTAGCTTTTCTTCTTGATGGTTTTTGCCCAGTTAAGCTTTCTAATACCCTTGCTGCTTTTTCAAGTTTTTCTCCTGATTCTCCTACAGCTATATTTATGACTACTTTTCCTATCTTTACTCTTCGCATTGGATTTATTTTTTCTATTGCTGTTGTTTCCTGTTCTTCCATCCTAAAGCACTCCTTCTGGAAGGGATATTAATGGCTCTTCATATCCAATTGCAAAGACATATAATAAACTTGTCTTAATAAGATCTTTACTTGGAAGTTCAATTGTAACTATACTCCTATGTCTTCCAAATCCTTTTTCAATTCTTATAATTTTTCCAACTAATCCTACATTTTTCCCTCCTATAACCATTACAAGCGTGTTTTCACCAAATTTTATATGATCTAAAATGTCTTGTTGGGGTATGCTAATCTTAATTACATCAAGAGTTTTAAAAACATCTTCAACTGGTTTCTTAGGGTCTGAAACTTTTATAATATGATTTCTACCGTCATGGAGATTTAACTGGATATGTCCACCTTTAACGGTTTTTTTATTTTCAATTCTACATAGCTTGAATTTTGCTTCTTCCTCTGTTATTGAATGGAGTATGAAGCCTTTTTGTTTATGTGGAAGAACTCTAAAGTATTTCTTGGCGTCCGGTATTTCTATTACATCCATTAATCCAACTGGGAATTTATGATCGGTTCTAACTTTACCGTCAATTTTTATTTTTCTTTCTTTTATTATTCTTCTAGCTTCTCTAGCTGTTTCAGCATATTTTAATATGTCTCTTACTATGACGAGTAGAGGTATGCATCTATTGAGTGGATGGGGTCCAGGGTTTGGTTTCACCGCAAACTTATATGCTTTCCTATGTATTGGCCAAAATGCAGGTGAGGGAAATCGCTTTAAATGTCTTTTAGGTCCTTTTTTACCCATTTTATTTTACCTCCTTCATTTCAAGTTTTTCTCTTCTTCGTGGGTCTGATAAGTCTAGTTTGGTTATCATGACTTTTGATGGATGAATTGGAGCAGGAATCACAGTTCCATCCGCTTTTCTCCTAGTTACTCCTTCAATATGAATTCTAAAATTATTTAAATCAACTTTAAGAACTTTTCCTTCATAACCTGCATAATCTCCTCTAAGAATTATTACTGTATCTCCTTTTCTAATGGGAAATGATCGTCTATCATATTTTACCCTTAACTCTGGAGATAGTGGTGCTGACATCATTTTATGTCTTTTATGAAGTGGTGCTCTAAATTGGGCTTTTCTCTGTTTTTTTGGCTTTTTAGACTTTGTTTTCCAATATAGTTTCTTCAATATAAGTCACCCAATTTCAGATTATGATGGTGGCCAAACCTGCAATTCTTGGCCATCGTTCAGCTGCCTCCTTGGCTACTGGTCCTCTTATCTCTGTACCTTTCGGCTCTCCTTCAGGTGTTACTATTACTACTGCATTGTCTTCAAATTGAACCCATGTTCCATCCATTCTTCTAAAGGGTTTTCTCTGTCTTACAACTACTCCTCTTAGTACTTGTCTCCTCATTTCTGGTGTTCCCTTTTTTACAGATACTATTACCAAGTCTCCAACTGCAGCTTCTGGTAGTCTTCTTAGCCTAGTTTTGCTTCCAAGTACTCCTATTATTTGGACTATTTTTGCTCCGCTATTATCTGCACATTTGACATATGCTCCTACCGGTAGACCTGGGCTTACTCCATGTCGATAGGATACTCCTATTGCTCGTCTTATTCCTCGTTTAGCCATCTATTTTCCCTCCATTTTTTCTATTACTACAAATGAGACTGTTTTGCTTAATGGTCTACATTCTATTATTTTAACTTTATCTCCCTCTTTTGCATTTATGCATGGTGGGTTATGTGCTGGTATTCGAGATCTTCTTTTTTCATATCGCTTATATTTTGGGATGTAGTGTAGGTAGTCATATTGTACAATAACTGTTTTTGGCATTTTTGAACTAACAACTGTACCTTCTAGTATTCTTCCTCTAACTGATATTTTTCCATGAAATGGACATTTCGGATCATTACACTCTTGGTCTGGGGGTTTTACTCCTGGAACACCTATATTTCTTGTTGGCATTTCACCACCTTCTCCTGAATTTTTTCTTTATCCTATCCTCAGGTCGACCTAAGATTACTTTCCCATCTACTTCAACTATACTTCCATCTGGAAGTGTAAAATGTATGATGACGCAATTTTTTGGTATTATTTTTACTTGATTGTTTTGCATTATTCTCAATGTTTTCATTGTTTCATCAACTACTTTTCCTTCAATGCCAATATAGCCTGGATGCGTGCTTTCGACAATTTTGACCTTCAAGCCTATTAATTCATGTTTTACGAGATTTTTAGGTGTTATCTTCATTCTCTATTTCCTCCTTATTCCAAGTTCTTCTTCTCTTTGTATTGTTAATATTCTTGCAATGGCTTTTCTTAGTTCTCTTATTTGCTTTGGGTTGTCTAGGGGTGCACCGCTTGCTGCCATTCCTCTTATTCTTGCTAGTTCTGCTCTTAATTCGTTTAGCTTTTTCTTTCTTTCTTCGGGTTTCATTTTTCTAATATCGCTAACTCTCAGTATTGGCACTTTCCATCATACCCTCCTCGGTTTTAGGATAAACTTCTTTAATCATTATATCATCTGGCGTTTTTGTTGGGGGCATTATTCTAACTTTAATACCATATATTCCTGGTTTTAATGCAACATAAACTGTTGCTTCATCTACAAGTTCTTCATAGGGTTTCCCCGATTTTAATAATTCTCCAGCTTTGTATTTTTCGTATCTTGCTCTTTCAGTTCTTAGTTTCCCACTGATTATTATTTCCACACCTTTTGCACCTGCTTCAACTATTTGTCTTAGGGCTATGAATGCAGCTCTTCTAAAATGTATACCTCTCTCCATTGCTCTGGCAATTCGTAATGCCATTATTTTTGCATTTAACTCTGGTACCTGAACTTGTGCTACTGCTATTTGTGGATTTTCTATTCCAAATCGCTTTTCAAGTGTTTCAGCCAAGTCTTTTATGTTTAGTCCTCCTCTTCCAATTACTATTCCTGGTCTTTCAGCATATATTGTAACCCTTGTTCCAAGTGGTGTTTTCTGTATTTCAACTCCTGCATATCCAGCTCTCTTTAATCTTTCAGATAAGTATTCATCTATTTCCATTCTTCTTAGTCCTTCAGCTACAAAGTATTTTTTAACGTTTGTCATTCTTCTTCCTCCATTACAACTACTTCAATATGAGTTAGTTGTTCAAAGTAGGGTGTTGCTCTTCCAAATGCTCTTGGTATATATTTTCTTATTTTAGGTCCTTTTTGTGCAGCTATATGGATTATCCTTAACTTTTCAATATCCAAGCCTTTATACTCTGCATTTGCTTCAACACTATTTAATACCTTTAATATTTCTTTTGCAGCTTTAACAGGATATCTTACTATCGGCCATCCTTCAATTCCTCTATGATGAGCTTGCTTTCCAGTAAATCTTTTAAATGGAATGGGTTTTTTCATTTTAATTACATCTTCAAGATATTTTTTAGCATCAGATAATCTCATACCTTTAATAAAAGCACAAACTTCACGTGCAGCTTTAAATGAAATACGTAGATCACGTCCACTAGCCTTAGCCATTCTATCCGGATCTACTTCAATTATTGAGTATCCCCATTTGGGCATATATTTTCCACCACTACCTATTTAGCGTCTGATTTTAGACTAAGCTTTTTTAAAATAAATTCTATAAAAAGTTTGCTTCCCTATTATGTAAATTTCTATGTTACATTAAGAAATTAACTTTACTGATTCTATTATTTTTCTTACTGGTGTTTCTAGGGAGCAGTGTATGTAGGCTGCGTTTTTATTCCAGTATGGAGGACCTAGTCTAGAGAAAATTGTTATTATTCTTCCATTATGACTTATTTTAAATCCCCTTATTGCTGCTTCATGACCTCTTAGGATTATTTTACTTTTCATTATTTGTAGAAATTTTAATGTGTAGTCTATTCCGAAAATTTTTCCTACCCCCCTTGGAGATGGATAGGCTCCTTTAATGCCACTTTCATCTGGATCATTCCATAGGATTTCAGTTAGATGGGATTTTTGTGGGTGTAGCTCTCTTGCCAATGCTATTTCTTCTATTGTATTTGCTTCTGTAGGTACTCCTCCGTGAAGCATTACTATACCTTGTTTTGTTTTTGTAGTATGAGGCATCACGTTGAATAATTGTCTCAGTTTTAAGTATACAAGTGTTGCTTCATTTTTGAATTTACCATATAATTCGTATGGTAGTGTGTGGGGCTGTGCAATTAAGTCATTTGGACCTTCATGATTTCCTCTGAGGAGTATTATTTGGCTTGGATATTTTTCTTTTAGTTTTAATGTTAGCATTAATGTTTCAAAGGATTTAACTCCTCTATCGATATAGTCTCCTAAAAACACTATGTATAATTTTTTATCTTCTAATTTTTCCATCACTGATTCTACTTTCATTATCTTTATCAACGTTTCAAGGTCTCCATGGAGATCTCCTATAACTAAAATTTCCTTCTTTTCATCTTGAATTTCTATTAGACCATTATTTATAGCCAGTTTTCCTGACATTCCTTTTTTAACTTCTTCTTCGTGAATTTTTATGATGTTATCTATGAAATTTATGGTTTCATCAATTTCTATTTTTAATATCCATCTTATTATTTTCTGCATTTGCTCTTTTCCTCGCATCTATATGCGATGGCTGATACTTCTAATAATGCATTTTTAGGTATGTTTGCTTCTATTGTAGTTCTTGCTGGTGGTTTTTCTTTGAAGTACTTTGCATATTCTGCATTGAACTTATGGAATTGGTTTAGATCTTTCAGGAATACGAATACTTTTACTATCTCATCCATTGTGTAGCCTGCAGCTTCAACTATTGCCTTAATATTTTCCATTACTTGTCTTGTCTGTTTTTCTATGTCTCCTTCGATTATTTTTCCTGTTTCTGGATCTACTGGTATTTGTCCGGATATAAATAAGAATCCTTCAATTTTTATTGCTTGACTGTATGGACCTGCTGGTTTTGGGGCTTTATCTGTGAATATGACTTCTTTTTTCATGTTTAAAACTATATTGTGCTTACTTTATAACCTCTATTCTCTAGATTACTAATAATTTCACTGACATATTTCGGGTCTTGAACTTCAACTGTTAATAGTACGAGTGCACTTCCAGGTTTTATTTGTGGTGATATTCTATCTATTGTAATGTCAAGTACATTTGCTCTGGCTTTAGCAATTATGCTTAGGACATTCTTCAATACTCCTGGTTTGTCTAGCATTTCAACAATGAGTCGTAGGACTCTCCCCTCACTTATTAAGTTCTTTTCTAATATGGTTGATAAGAGGGACGGATCAATATTTCCTCCCGAGATTACCGCTACAACTTTTTTGCCTTCAATATCTATTTTATTTGATAATATGGCTGCTATGGAAGCTGCTCCAGCTGGTTCAGCTACTACCTTTGCTCTTTCTAACAATTTGAATATTGCATCGCTAATTTCATAATCGTCGACTAGAACTATATCATCTACTAGTTTTGAGACTATATTGAATGTATATTCTCCAGGGCTTTTTATTGCAATTCCATCTGCAATTGTATCTATTTTTCTTATTTTCACTATCCTTTTCTTTTTTAGACTTAAGTACATGGATGCTGCCCCTTTTGCTTCTACTCCAATTATCTTTACTTCTGGGTTACGTTTTTTAATTGCAATTGAAATGCCTGATATGAGTCCTCCTCCACCTATTGGAACAACGATTATGTTTGGATCTTTTATTTGACTAATTATTTCAAGGCCAATTGTCCCCTGTCCGGCAATAATGTCTAAATCATTAAATGGATGTATAAAGGCTGCATTTTCTTTTTCAGCTAAGCTAATTGCTTTTTCATATGAGTCTTCTAGAGTTTTTCCGTGAAGAATAACTTGTGCACCATAACCCTTAGTTGCCGATATCTTTGCTGCTGGTGCAAATTCTGGCATGAATATTATGGCCTTTACCCCAGCCTTTGAGGCTGCATATGCCACTCCTTGTGCGTGATTTCCTGCAGATACTGCTACCACTGTTTCTATTTTCTTTTCTGAGATTAATTTAGAAATTTTATAGAATGCTCCCCTCACTTTAAATGAGCCTGTTTTTTGTAGATTTTCTAGTTTTAGATATACTTGTCCTTTTGTCCATGTACTAAATGTTTTGGATCTATCTAGTGGAGTTCTATGAATTACTCCTGTTAATAGCTTATTTGCTTCTAAAATTTTGTTATAAACTTCCTCTATAAGCATCATTTATTTCTCCTACTTTTCTAGGATTCCTTTGAGCAGTTGGTATTGTCTCTTTACGTCGGAATAGAATTTTTCTAAGATTTCTATTGCAGTCTTCTTAGCTTCTTCACTTGCTTCTTCTATTATATTTTTTATTTCTTCAGGTTTTTTGAGTGGTATGTTGAAAATTAGCTCTGTTAGTATTGTTAGTAATCCATCTTCAATGGCTTCTTTTAATGGTTTTTCCCCTATTTCTACTTCATGTCTTCTGGGTAGGTAACGGAATTTAAATGTACTGATTTTTGTTCTTTCTATGATTTTATGGTGTAATTCGTTAAGCTTCCCAAGCAATTTTAAGTGATCAATGTATTCTGGTTTTCTTCTGCCTATAATTTCCATTAAATCTTTTTCTCGAATTTTTCTTTGTGCTATTGCGCTTAATAGGTTGTCACTAATATCATATGTTCTTTCATCAACTTGTTTGATTAATCTTCTTTTGATTAGGCTTTTCAATGCTCTTTCTATTTCACTCCTACTTTTCCCGGCTCTTTTCATCATTCCGCTAATGGATATGGGGCCATGATATGTGATTATATTTAATAGGTCAACTAATTTCAAGGCTCTTCCCATCTAACTTAATTATTAACGATTTATCTTATTCCCTTTTGTTGTGTTAAAATTTTCGTTTCCTTTATTATTTCAAAGTATGTTTTCTTAATTATGCTTCCCTTATCAATGCCTAGTTTTTCAAGTAATTCTAAGATTGCTTTCTCCTTTTCTTTAACTTTCTTTGAGGTGATTTCAATTTCAATGAATTTTCCTAGTTGGTTTATTTCGTCTAGGTTAATGTTTATGTCGTTAATGGTCCATGTTTCTCTATTTTTTACTATTTTTATGATGGGTGTAAATCCTAGTTTTAGTAGTATTTCTTCTATTGGTTTGAAGTTTAGAATTTCTATTTCTATTTCTTCTCTTGCTTTTAGGTTTGATTTTATTCTAGGTCCCTTGTAGGTTAAGTAGGTTTTTTCTCCTATTTTTCTTATTCTTAATGCTTCGTCTGTTTTTTCAAAGTTTTTGCATGGATGTTGAAAGTAGACATCTATTTGTTGGCCTTTGAATACTAGTTTTCCACCTAACTTCTTTATTCTATTTCTTATTTCATTAAGGCTTGATATTGGTGCTTTTACTTCTATTTCCAATTTTTTCCCTCAAGTAATGTTTGGGAAGATAAGATTTATATGTCTCCCAATATGCATTACCTATAGCTAACATGTGATGGTGAGATTATGCCTAGAGTGTTTACATATAGGGGCTTCACCCTTGAGCAATTATTGAAGATGCCAATGGATCAGTTTATTCAGTTACTTCCATCTAGGCAGAGGAGGAGTTTGAAGAGAGGTTTGACAGTGGAGCAGAGGAAATTGCTTGAGAGAATAAGGGAAGCTAAGAAGCTTATGGAGAAGGGAGTTAAGGTGACTATTAGAACTCATTGTAGAGACATGATAATTTTACCTGAAATGGTTGGTTTAACTATTCATGTTCATAATGGTAAGGATTTTGTTCCAGTTAATATAACGCCTGAAATGATTGGTCACTATCTGGGTGAATTTGCTATTACTAATAAGCGTGTTGTTCATGGTGCTCCTGGACTAAGGGCTACGCGTTCAAGTATGTATGTGCCTTTAAAGTGAGTTGTTATTTTAGCTTTTTAAATTTTGTAGTTAACTGTACATTTACTTCTCTTATCACATTTCTTAACGGTATTCCAGTCTTCTCAGATATTTTTTTGACGTCTTCATATTCTGGTTTCATATTTAGTATTTCTCTATTTTCTAATTGTGATATTTTAACTCTTACTTGGAATTCTTCTCCTTTTATTTTTATTTTAAATTTTTTTACTTCTCTCTTAATCACTATTCTAGGTGTTTTTAGTATTCTTACCCCTAAAGTGCCTGTTTCTCTTATCAATATTTTCATTAACTTATAGTAGTCTTGAGGTTTTGTCAGTACTTTTATAATGTATACTGGGCGGTTTTTCTTCCCTATGGATGGTGTGATTGTTACGTCTAATGCTTTGTTTTCTATTAACTTGTTTATTAGATGGCCTGCTATTTCTCCTGTTATATCATCTATGTTTGTTTCTAGGATTACTATTTCTTCTTCTGTTATTTTTTCTTCTTCTCCTTCAACTATTCTCAGTACGTTTGGTATTTCTTGGAAGTCTTTACTTCCAGCTCCATATCCAATCCTATTTATTTTCATTGGTGGATAAAATTCGACTATTTGATTTGTAAGGGTTACTAATAGTGCTGCTCCTGTTGGGGTTGTTAATTCTTCGTTTATTAGTGTTTTTGAATACTTGAATTTATGTCTAGCTAGGATTTCTAGGGTTGCTGGTGCAGGTGCTGCGATTGTTCCATGCTTCATTTTTATATATCCTCCTCCTAATGCTGGTGGAGTGGTATATACTTTGATTTTTCCTTTGAAGAATCCTATTTGTTCTAGTATTAGTGACGTTCCAATAATGTCTAGATATGTGTCTGCTGATGCGAGTTCATGTAGATGTATTTCATTTCTACTTCCATGAATTTTCTTTTCAGCTTCTATTAATTCGTTAATTGCTTTTAATGTGTATTTTGTTGCTTCAGGTGTTAGCCTTATTTTTTGACATATTTCTTCAAAATATTTTATTATTTGATTTGAACTTATTCCGTTCACTTTTTCTTGTATTTTTGTTATTATTCTTTTAGCTTTTATGCTCTTTTTTATTTGATCTGTGATTTTAATGCTTATTTTGTTGCAGTATGGTAGGGTTTCTTCTATTATTCTTGCCAGCTCTCTTATTTTCTCCTCATTATCATATAGGTCTATAAGTGCTGATAGTAGCATGTCTCCTGAAATTCCCGCTATTTTTGGGTCTATTATTAGTGTTTTCATTGTTTTTTCTCTCCTCTATATTTGGCTATTCTATTGGCTATAAGAGCCGCTGTAACTGCTGCTCCTATACTGTTGTCAATGTTTACTACTACTAGTCCTGGTGAGCATGATTGAAGCATTGTCAGTAGTGCGGCTATACCTTTTCCACCTAAACCATAACCTTTTGATGACGGTAATCCTATTACTGGAATGTTTACTAGTGATGTGATTAGGGATGGCATTGCTCCCTCCATTCCAGCTATTGCAACTATTACATCTACATCTTCTTCTATGATTTTTCTAATTGCATTTATTGTTCTATGAATCGCTGCTATTCCTACATCGTAGATTGTTATAGCTTCACAGCCCATTTCTTCTACTATCATTTTTACTTCATCTGCTAATGGTATGTCTGCTGTTCCTGCAGCAATAATTCCTACTTTTCCTCCTTTTTTTGTAGTCTTTAGTTTCTTTTTCTTTACAATAGCTATTCTATTTGAACTGCTCTTTATGATGTGGTATTTTTCATTTATTTTTTGGAGGATTTCATGTTGATTTTCTTGTAGTCTTGATATTATGGCCTTTCCTGTTTTTTCAACCATTCTTATTATTGTTTCCATTAGGATTTTTTCATCTTTATATTCTGCGAGGATTACTTCCGGTATCTCCCTTCTTAATTCTCTACTAATGTCAAGTTTCACCTTTCCATTAATTTCTTCTAGGGCTAGTAGCTGTATTTGTTTTTCTGCTTCTTGGATTGTTATTTTTCTTTCTAATAATTGCTTTAAAATTTCTCTTAATTTCATCTATACTCCTCTCTGAGATTATTTGATTTCATGAATGATAGATTATTTCCCGTTTATAGATGCTTCTCTTTTGGCTCTCTAAGTACGAGAGACCAGAATATTGTTTCAAGTATACAGACAATTATTGATACTTTAAATGCTAAGAGTGGATTTATTGAGTATAGATATCCTGTTACCATGTTCCCCCACATCATTCCAATTTCTAATGATACTGAAATTAAAGCATCTGTTCTTCCTCTATATTCTCTTTTAATTATATCTCCCATATATGTCTGCCATGCAGGAAAGCTTATGGTGTTTGATACAGTGCTACTTATCACTGAGACTACAGCTCCATTGCTATCCATATACGATAAGGAGGATATTGATATAATGTAGAGAAGATATGATGCTACTATCAGATATTTTCTTGGCATCCTGTCCAAGTATGGTAGGATCATTGTAGTTACGATTAGTGATAGTATTGTTCCTATAGTGGTATACCATCCCCACATTTCTCTTGAAATTCCTAGTTTTTCACTTGCATAGACAACTGCATACATGTGATATGACGTCATACTTAGTCCACTTAGGAGTATGCTTCCTATAATAATGTACTTTACTTCCACTGGAGTCTTATCTAGTATTCTAAATGTTTCAATATATGATCTAGTAATTGCCCTTGATATTGGTGTTCTTGTAGAGGCTTTCTTTTCTTTGATGGTCTCTATTAGAAATTTGGTTCTTAATAGTGCAGCTGTAATGGCTGTTATTCCATTTAGAGCATATGCTATTCGAAATCCTTCCACTCCATATTTGTCGATTAGCCATCCCCCTATTGGAGGAAAAATTAGCCAGGGTATGCTTGGTATAACTGAAGTTAACATTACTCCTCTAGCCCTAATTTCTGGTGGTAGTGAATCAACTATTATTGCGTGAAGTGCAGGTGTATAGAAATGGAGAATTGAATCAACTACGCTTATTACAAGTAGAAAAATCCAGTTTGGTGCCATTGCATAGGCGAAGGTTAGAGTTGCGACAGCCCATGTTAGTGGAATTATTATTTTCCTTCTTCCTAGTGCATCTGTTAGATATCCTCCAGGAATTATTAGTGGCAATGCAGCAAGTCCACTTATCGTTCTGATAATGGCTATATGAATGTCTGATCCTCCAAGGGCCTTTACATATAATGAGAAATAGGGTCTTGTAAGTGACGATCCTATTCCAAATAATATCCATGATGCTATCATTACGCCAATGTTTCCTTTCAATACTTTCCGTAGCATTTTTCCACCTAGTGGACTGGAGTTATTCGGCACTATGGGTTTAATGTATTTTGATGTTTAGGGTTATTTATTTTATGGTTAGCTTCTACGTGAAATTTTATAGATTGCTACTTTATCTAATTCATAGCTTCTAAAATAATAAAAATATGCTTTTAAGTGCCCCTCTTATGTTGTATCATTCCTAATTAACACATTTTCTTCTACCTTTCATTCTAAAGGTTGAATGTTATGCAATATGGCGCCGGGGGTGGGATTTGAACCCACGTGTCCGCTAGGCGGACACGGGCTTTCTGGCCCATTGACTTTGAATGTGATCTCGAGGCCCGCGCCTTACCACTAGGCTACCCCGGCCTTTCTTCATTATTTGTACTTTTCATCTTTCCAATATATTTTCTTATAGCTTCAATGTTTTCTTTATGTATGCTTTTTCTTCTCTTATCCACCTTTAATCCTAGTTTTCGTGCTTCTTTTATTGTTAGCCCTGCCTCTCTTAGTTCTCCAACACTGAATCCTCTTCCAATTTTCCATTCTTTAATGATTTTTCCATATCGAATTAGGGATGGGGGCTTTACTTTTGGTATTGGTTTCTCCATTTTCTCACCTCTCAGCTTTATTTTCCAAAAAAATGGAAGTTAGAGTGTAATTAGTAGTTAAACACCATATCTAATCATTTTGAGTAGTCTTTTAGCTGCTAATTTTATGTCATCTGCAGTTACAGTTTTTCTTTCTGCATGATTTGCTAATTCAATTGCATCTCTAGAGACTTCTATTGCTATTTCCTCTAAGATTTCTCTTAGGGCTTCTGCTGCGTCTTCACTTACTCTAGAGGCTCCTGCTTTTCTAATTAGTCTATCTACTGGTGCTAACGGAAGTTCGGGCAATTTATTCCCTCCAGATACCAAAACTATATTCTTTTGGTTATATTAAAGAGTTTTCTTGAAGGAGACATATTTAAAAGTCTTAATTTTATTTTAATGTAATTGAGGTGTGACTTTGGGTAAAGTTAGACCCATATTGGTGAAGCGTCTTGCAAGAGAATTGCTGAGTCGATATCCAGACAAATTCACTTTAAATTTTGAGGAGAATAAACGTTTAGTTGCAGAGTTAACTGATATTAAATCTAAAAGACTGAGGAATAGAGTTGCAGGTTATATTACTAGGCTGGTTAAAATTCGATTTAGAAGTGAGCAAGGAGAATATGAAGAAGAATTGTCTAGTGAAGAGCTTAGTTAATGTGTTTAGATTTAGATTGGTTAATGATTTTAATTTTCCTTCTAAAAATTGTTTGTAAGTTATACTTTATTATGTTAACTTTCCTTTTTCTAAGGTTTAGTTTTACTTTTATTTGAATTTCACTTGGAAGTATAGTTATTTTTTCTGCTTTCTTCCTAGTTAGTGATCTAAATATTTCTTGTACATCTGTTTCATTGATTTGAGGTATTTTTGCAGGGCAGTTGTTTGGACAGTTTGTGCATTGTCCTTTAAGCCAACAGAGATTTATACATGGTACTCTTGCATTATATGCGTTGGCACAACAGGCTGAATTGAAGGGTATTAGGCCATGTTTCCTTGCTTTCCTTATTGCTTCTTTTTTTAGATCCGACGTTTTGATATACATTTGTTTTTCTGTTATTTGTTTATTTTTAGTTCTCTGAAGTATCGGTTTAATATTTATTCCTTTTTCTTTTAGTCTTTCAATTATTCTTTTTGTTATTCTGAATCCTCCCACTACTACTCCATTTGCTCCTGCCCTCTTTGCTTTTTTAATGATTTCATCGGCTTCATTGTCCGTTATTCCTGGTATTATTGGTCTTAGGAATAGCATTGGGTTTATTCTTTGCTTACTTAAATTTCTAATTGTCTCTAACCTTTTTGATATTGATGGTGCATTTGTTTCGATTTGTAAAGCCTTTTTTATGGTTATGATTGTGATTAACGGGTTTATTGGTATCTTTATTTTTGAGATTTTTTCTGCAGTTTCACTTGATATGTAAGCTTTTGTTGAGAATTGACATGGGTTTCCTAGATATTCAATTGATTTGAAGTATTCTATTGTTTTTGAGGTTACTTTTTTATTGAAGGGGTCTGATATGCTTCCGAAGGCTAGAAAGGTTCCCCATCGGCTTGGTAGGAAGTATGGATTTAGTAGCAGTGAGTATGTAAGTTCTTTTCCAGTTAGTCCATATGGTTTTGCTTCTATAAAGTCGAATCCCATGTCTTGAATATAACAGTATGAGCATTTATGGGGGCAGCCGATGGCAGAGTGTATGGTTAGTCCACATGGTCTAGGCTTTCTTTTTGAATGTGGGTCTGCCATTGCTTTACGTATTGACTGGGCATTTAATTTTTCTTTTAATTTTTCTCTTAGCATAATCTTTTTGAATACTATTTCCTTATTTTTCACTGTAAGCCCCACACTTAAAAGCGCGTCTATATAAATAAGTTTAGGGATGATGAGTTTGACCTGCGCTGATGATGTGATGTAATGCATCTCCTCTGACCCTATGTGAGGTGGTTTAATGGCGTCATCGGTCTTTAAATTGTCACAGTTGGGATTTAATATCAAGTTAAAGTTGGAGGATTTGAATAGGCTTTATATTCATGAGGAAATAATTCCTTCACTTTTAAATAAGCTGATAAGTAAGATTGAAAGTGAAGGCGTCCTCAAGGATCCTATTATTGTTGATGAAAATTCGCTTGTTGTTCTTGATGGTATGCATAGAGTTGAAGCATTAAAGCGACTTAACTGTAATTTTATCCCTGTATGTTTGGTTGATTATAATGATCCTAAAGTTATTGTTAATGCATGGTGGAGAACTCTTAGAGGAGAGGTTAACAATCTTCTTTCCTTGATTGAGGACTTAAATTTGCCTTTAAGACCTGTATCAGATTTCTCTATTGGAAAAGTGGATTTTCCAATGATAATTACATCGAATAAGATTTTTTCAATAGTTTATAGTGGCGGTTTATATGAGTTGTTTAAGTTGGTTGGTTTAATTGAAAGGAAGTTAAAATTGTCTGGTTTTAAGGTTTGGTATGAATCTGAAGATGATGCCTTAAAGTTTCTTAGACTTGGTATGTGTGATGCAGTAATTGCTCTTCCTAGTATCTCTAAGAGTGAAGTTGTCAATCTAGCTTTAAGGCGTTTAATTTTACCTCATAAGTCAACTAGACATGTTATTCCATTTCGACCTTTAGGAGTTAACATTCCCTTGTCCCTGTTGAAGAGTAGTAACTTAGATGAAGCTAATTTAAAATTTATTGATTTGATTAGAAAAAAGAAGGGGTCTCTTCTTCCTCCTCAAAGATTTATGGGTAGAAAGTATGATGAGCATTTATATGTATTTGAGGGATTTTAGATGGCGAAGATAACTGTTCGCTTACTTGCAACTTTAAAAAGTCTTGCAGGTAGTGAATATTTCATCTTAAATGTTGATTCTTTAATTACGTTGAGGGATTTGCTTGGGAGGTTAGCTGAAATTATTGGAGATAAAGCTAGAGAGAGACTCTTTAAGAAAGGTTCTATTGAACTTCAATCTGACATCTTGGTTTTAGTAAATGATGTTGAGATAGGGGTCTTAAATGGTCTTGACACCGTCCTACGAAATGGTGATGTAGTAGCTTTTCTTCCAACTGTTCATGGAGGTTGACTTTGTTTCTATAACTGTTCAATTCAAGACTTGGGGGGTATGCTGTTTGACTAATAGTTTTTCTTATAGTTTAAAGGAGATCCTAGAGCCTAATGCTATTGCAGTTGTAGGGGCTTCAACTTCTCCTGGTAAAATTGGCTTTGAGGTTTTAAGAAATATTGTTAACGGCGGTTTCAAGGGGGATATATATCCTGTTAATCCTAAGGGTGGAGAAGCTTTAGGATTGAAATTTTATACTTCTATTCTCGAAGTCCCATCGATTCCTGAACTTGCAGTTATCACTACTCCTGCTAGGATTGTACCTAGGGTTGTAGAGGAATGTGGAGTTAAGGGTGTTAAGGGAGTTGTAGTAATTTCAGCTGGATTTAGTGAGATTGGAAATTTTAAGCTTGAAGAAGAATTGGTTAGAGTTGCTGGGAAGTATGGTGTTAGAGTTATCGGCCCTAATAGTGCTGGTGTCGTTAATACGGATTATAATTTATTTGCTTGTCTTGAATATCGAGTTAATTCAGGTCCTATTTCACTGGTTTCTCAGAGTGGTGCTATTGGTGGAATTTTATTTTCTTATGCTCGTGCTAGTGGAATTGGTTTTAATAAGTTTGTTAGTTGCGGTAATTCATGTGATGTAGATGAAGTTGAAGTACTTGAGTATTTAGCTATTGATGGTGGAACAAAGGTTATAACGTTGTATTTGGAGAGCTTAAGGCGTGGTAGACTGTTTTTGAATGTTGCTAGGCAAATTTCAAGTGTAAAACCTATTTTAGTCTTAAAGGGTGGTTTAAGTTCCGCTGGGCTGAGGGCTGTTGCTTCCCATACGGGTTCTATTGCAACTAGTCATGATATCTATAGTGGGGTTTTTAAACAAGCAAGGGTTCTTCAGGTTGATTGTTTGGAGGAATTATTTGATGTTGCTAAGGTTATGGTGCTTCAGCCTTTACTTCGAAGTAGGAGAATAGCTATTGTAACTAATTCTGGTGGTCCTGGAGTACTTATTACCGATGCATGTGAGAGGATTGGATTAATTGTCCCTGAACCCTCTGATAACCTGAAGAAGCGTTTGTCCAGTATTCTTCCTCCAATTTGTAGTGTTAAAAATCCTATTGACCTAACTGCAAATGCTGATTATGATTTATATCTTAATGTTTTGCGGGAAATATTGTTTTCAGGTGAGTTTGATGGTATAATAGTTGTATTTGTTCCTCCAAGCTTTGTTGACTCTCTTGAGGTTGCTAAAGCTGTTGTTGATGTGAAAAGGTTAAGTAATAATATTCCTATTATAGCTTGTTGGCTTTATGGTGATATGGTGGAGTCTGCTGTGTCGTTTCTAGAGTCTAATGGTATTCCGAATATACCGTCTCCGAGTAGAGTTGCACGTGTGATGCGTTTTCTTTTAGATTACTATGTAATTAAGGGTGGATGAGAAAGTTGAAGGAGCTTTTAATGAAGGCTGGATCTAAAGTTTTGCTTATGGGTAATGAGGCTATTGCAAGAGGTGCTATTGAAGCTGGTGTTAATATTGTTGCTGGTTATCCTGGTACGCCCTCATCTGAAGTTATTATGGCTCTTTCTCAAGTTTCTAGTGATATTGGAATGAAGGTGGAGTGGTTTGCAAATGAGAAGGTTGCATTGGAGGTTGCTTTAGCTGCTTCTTCAGCTGGATTGAGGTCACTTGTTACTATGAAGGCTCCTGGAGTTAATGTGGCTGCTGATGCACTAATGTCCGCTGCGTATTGTGGTGTTAATGGTGGAATGGTTGTTCTAGTGGCTGATGATCCTGGGCCTCATACTACTCAAACTGAACAAGATAGTCGTTTTTATGCACTTATGATGAATTTACCGATGATTGAGCCATCTAATCCTCAAGAGGCTAAGGATGGAGTTGTATGGGCTTTTGATCTTTCTGAGAGGCTTAATCTTCCCGTAATTTTTAGGACTACAACTAGGGTTAATCACACTTCTAGTGATGTTATTTTAGGTGATATTAAAAGTTTTGATCGTAACCCAGTTTTCCCTAGGGATTTACCTAGATATGTTAGAGCTTCAATGGCTTGGAATTTCAAGAGACATGTCTGGCTTAATGAGAGAATGATGTTAGCTGAACAGTATGCTAATGATTGTCCCTTAAACAAGAAGATTGGAAATGGTGATCTTTCTATTATAACTTCTGGTGTATGTTTTTCCTATGTGCTTGAATGTTTACGTGGCTTGAATGTTTTAGATAAATTTTCAATTTATAAGCTTGGTATGATTCATCCTCTTCCTCTAGGGATTGTAAGAGAGGCTGTTTCATCTTCTAGTAAGATATTGATTGTTGAGGAGCTAGAGCCCTTTCTAGAATCTAGGATTCGTGCTTTAGCAAATTTTTATGGAGTGAACGTTGAAGTTTATGGTAAATATGATAAATTATTGCCTAGGGAAGGTGAGTTGAATCCTAGTAAAGTCAAATCTGCTATACTGCGATTTCTAAATGTATCTGAAGGTTTTGTTGAGGAGGCTAAGGTTAAATTTTCTCCTCCATCTCGTCCTCCACCTATGTGTCCCGGGTGTCCTCATAGAGCCACTTATTATTCACTTTTATCGGCTGTTAGACTGCTTGGATATATGCGTGAAGATGTTCCTATAATGGGTGATATTGGTTGTTATGCTTTAAGTTTATTGCCACCACTTGAGGCTATATGGACTGAGCATTGTATGGGTGCAAGTATTTCTATGGCTTTGGGATTAAAATTTGCTGGTTATGATAAGCCTGTTGTGGCTACTATTGGTGATTCAACCTTCTTTCACGCTGGGATGCCTGCTCTGGCGGATGCAGTTCATTTTAATGTAAATATAATTGTAGTGATTCTTGATAATAGAATTACTGCTATGACTGGACATCAACCTCATCCTGGAGTTAGCTTTAGAGCGGATGGTTCAAGGGCAGTGGAAATTGATATTGCAAAGGTAGTTGAAGGTATGGGTGTTAAGAAGATTCGTACAATTGATCCATACGATATACCTGGTTCGATTAATGTTTTTAAAGAGGCATTGGAGAATGTGGATGGACCATTTGTTGTTATTGCCAAAAGGGAATGTGTCCTTCTGGCTAGGAGGAGAGGCATAATTCAAAGGAGAACTGTCAGAATTGATCGTGATAAGTGTATAAAGTGTAAAAGCTGTATAGTTAAGCTTGGCTGTCCATCTATCTTGTGGGATGGAAAACTTGGCCCAATAATAAGTGGTACTTGCACTGGATGTGGCGTATGTGTTTATACGTGTCCAGTAAATGCTATGGAGGTTGTTGAAAATGTTGAATGAATTTAACTTGGTGATTACGGGTGTTGGTGGTCAGGGAGTTTTAACGCTTTCTAGAATAATTGCTCGTGCAGTTTTAAAATTGGATTTAAGGGTTTTTGTTGGAGAAACCCTAGGTATGGCTCAGAGAGGCGGTATTGTTCAGAGTTATGTTCGTTTTGGAAAGAAGGTTGAGGGTCCCTTAATTGAGTATGGTAGAGCTAATGTATTGATTGCTTTAGATTATATTGAGGCCTTAAGGGCTATTAATTTTGTATCTAATAATTCTTTTGTAATTATTAACTCAAACACTATTCCTCCTACTTCAACTTTACTTGGAATTGAAAGGCTACCTAATTTTGATGAGGTTAAATTTGAGCTTAAGAGGCGTGTTGACGAGGATAAAATGGTAATTGTTGATGCAAATTCACTTGCAGTTAAGGCTGGTTTACCCATTGCAATTAATGTTGTTATGCTTGGAGTATTTGCATCTCTATTTAAACATATTATTCCAATCCGATTTCTAAGAGATTCAATTTGCAGTATTATTCCTAGGAGGTATTTAAAAGAAAATTTAAGGGCATTTGAGTTAGGTATGATTTTTATGGAAAGTTCTAAAAATAATTAGTGTAATAAGCTTTATTTTGGTGTTTAACTTGGATGAGCTGAAGTTCACAGCACCCAGTTGGGGTAAGCTTCATCTCTATATTTTGAAGTTATCTAAATTGATTAGGGAGAGTGGTTATAAGCCTGACATAATTGTTGGAATAGCTAGAGGAGGATGGATCGTAGCAAGATTGTTATCTGATTTACTTGATGTGCCAGATATTGCTAGTATTAGAATTGAATTTTATAAGGATATTGCTGAGACTAGTAGGAGCCCAATAATTACACAACCGGTATCGACGAGTGTTAGAGGTAAGAGGGTTTTAATTGCAGATGATGTTTCAGATACTGGTAGTAGTTTAAATGCTGCTGTTAAGCATTTAATTGAAGAGGGTGCAAGTGAAATTAGAGTTGCAACTGTACATGTTAAGCCATGGACAATTTTTGTTCCTGACTATTTTGTTGTAAAGACTGATGCTTGGATAATTTATCCCTGGGAGCCATTTGAAACTATCAAGAGACTTACCTTTAAATGGCTTAAGAGTGGAGTGAGTCGATTTGATATTGAGAAGAAGCTTTTAGAGCTTGGAATTAAAAAGGAGTTTGTAAAAGAATTACTTCCACTTGTATTGGAGGGAGATGATCCTGAGTTGGAAGGATGTTGAAGTTGGAGTTAAAGTTTATCCTTTAAAGGTTAATGGAGCTGATAGATCTGCTTTTATTGGTATTGCAGGTGTTTCTTTAGCCTCAGAGGTTAGTTCCGATATTATTTTAGATGTTTGTAAGAAAGTTTCATTAGAACATGATGTTATTCTTCAAGTCTTTAATCCTAAAATTATTGTGTCCTTAAGACATTTACTTTCCTCGGTAATGAGAGCTCTTAGGGCATTTAATGATAATAGGAACATATGTGATAGAGCTGAAATGGAAATCTTGCTTTATGTTTCTGGTGTTAGGCAGATAAGAGATGCTTTAGAGATTGCTGGTTTGCCTAAATACACTAGTGACTTTATTTCTACTTGTATTGGTGACGATTATGAAATTGTTTTTAAAGCTTTATCTATGCTTGTTAGTTGTTTGGATGGTGAGTTTAATTGGGATTTGTTTAGGTTAAATGCTGATAAGATTTCTTTTATTAGAGAAGTTTTTGGTATTGGTGATGATGAGTTAAATGTTGTTATGAGGCATGATTTGTCTATTGAGAATGTAGTGGAACGTTTAGTTATTGAGCGTTGTGCTTTATTGGATGTTGTTAAATAGTTTACTGATTTCCGTGTTTACTATAGTTATTCTCTTATTCTTCTTATGAATTCATCTTTTATTTTGGTTATTGATAGAATATCTGATGGTTTTATTATTGAGATTCCAGTTACTTTGCCTAGAACTTCTATTTGTATGATTTTGTCTGGGTTTTTTAGGTTTACTTTTCTATTGATGTTTGATGCTGCTGCTTCTATTATTTCCATTGATGATAGTGTTGTTGCTCTTTTGTTTACTGTTACTCTGAAGGTGTCTTGGGGTGTTATTTTGTCCTTCAGTTTCATTACTGCTTCTTTAATTTCTTCTATGTCTGTTGGTACTACTACTTCTATTGGGGTTACTTTTAGTACGTATCTGAATTCCCATGGTCTTTCTTCGGCTATTTCTCTTAATCTTCTAATGGCTTCAAATGGGTTTAGTGATGACTTTACTATTATTAATCCTGGTATACCTGTTTTTTGGTATATTGCCTTTTCATCTCCTATCTCTCTGAGTAGGTACCATAACTCTGAGATACAGTCATTTTCTCTTCCTCTTTGAGTTGAGATTAATAGGTTGAATTCCTTCATGTTTTCACGCTTCTAGACCATTTTAGACATATATTTTGTTACACTTAAATTTTAATATGAAGAATAGTTCTGAATATTTGGGATGAGTTGAATTGGAGACTGTGATTAGATTAGTTGACTTGCATAAATATTATTATATGAGGAATTGGGTTGTTAAGGCTCTTAGAGGTATAAATTTAGAGGTTTATAAGGGTGAGTACTTATCTGTTATGGGGCCTAGTGGGAGTGGAAAGACTACTCTGTTTAACATGATTGGGGGGTTAGATAAGCCAACTAAGGGTGAAGTTTATGTTAATGGTAAGAATTTAGCTGAAATGTCCCCTAAAGAGTTGGCTGATTTTCGCTGCTTTAAAATTGGATATATTTTTCAGACATTTAATTTAATTCCGTTTCTTACAGCTTTAGATAATGTAAGTTTACCTATGCTTTTTGCTGGTTTGATGAGGGAGGAGCGTATTAAGAGGGCGAAGATGTTATTGGAGAAAGTTGGTCTTGGTGACAGGCTTTATCATAAGCCAGATCAGCTTAGTGGTGGTCAACAACAGCGGGTTGCTATTGCTAGAGCTTTGGCCAATAATCCTTCTATTATTTTGGCTGATGAGCCTACTGGTAATTTGGATTTGGAAACTGGTTTGAAGATCGTTGAATTGTTGAAGAGTATTAGTGAGGAGAGGAATGTTACTGTTATTTGTGCTACTCATGACTTAAAGATGCTTGGTGTTAGTGATAGGATTGCTTGGCTTCGTGATGGTGTTATTGAAAGTATTGAGCCTAGGAGAAGTGTTAGACTTGTTTTTGAGGAGCTTCTGCTTTAACTTCTACTAATGTTTCTTCAAGTGCCCTGTAGAATATTTCTTGTATCTGTTTTGGTGTTGCTGGTTCTTCAAGTCCTCCTCTTCTAGTTCTGTGGCTTAGGGTTAGGTATGCACAGGATAGTATGTCTTCTGGTTTTACTTCTATTCTACCTTCAAGGGCTGCTAGTGTTTTTGATGCCTTTAACATTATTATATCTGGTCGATGTCCATCAACGTGTAGTGTTATGCACATTCTTGCAATTACTTCAAGTAGATTTAAGGGTACTTTCACTTTTGGAAGTAACTCTCTTGCCTTGATTATTTTCCTTTTTAGTCTTTCTTGTTCATCTCTATATTTAGCTATGAATTCTATTGGATTTTCCTCGAATTCTAGGTTTCTTTTCATTATTTCTATTCTCATTTCTTTATTATATATTGTTTCGACTTGTACATGAAGTGCTAATCTGTCTAGCAGTTGTGGTCTTAGTTCTCCTTCTTCAGGGTTCATTGTGCCTATTAATATGAATCTTGAGGGGTGTGCAACTGAGATTCCTTCTCTTTCAACTACATTCCATCCTGATGCAGCTGCATCTAATATGTCATCTACAATGTGGTCTGGGAGTAGATTAATTTCATCTACGTAAAGTATATTTTGATTTGCTTCTGCTAGTAATCCTGGTTCCAGTGCTTTTACTCCTTCTTTTATGGCTCTTGTTATGTCAAGTGTTCCTACCACTCTGTCCTCTGTTGCTCCTATTGGCAACGTTATTATTCTCATTTTTCTTCTTTCTACTGGTATTTCCTCTCCTGCTTCATATTTTGATCTGCAGACTTCACACATGTTGGTTGGATCTCTTGGATTACAATTAAATGGGCATCCCTTTACTACTTCTATTTCTGGTAGTAGGTCTGCTAATGCTCTTACAGCTGTGCTTTTTCCAGTTCCCTTTGCTCCTCTTACTAGTACGCCTCCTATTCTTGGGTTTACTGCATTTAGTAGTAGTGCGAGTTTAAGTTTTTCCTGGTTCACTATTGCTGAGAATGGGAATACGAGTGGTACTCCAGACATATTTATCATAATCTCTTTACTTAAAGTGTTACTAAAAGTTTCCTTATTTTGTTTACTCTTTCAACGTTAACTTTAAATACTTATGTTGAATTCTCTCTTTGAGACAATATGTTTTCGGCTGTATTGTAGAGGTGGATTAGCCTGTGTGGAGGCGTAAAACTTGGAGTTCTGTGAAAAATGTGGTAAAATGCTGGTTCCTGAAAGAAGTAGTGGTAGGATAGTTTTAGTATGTAGGAGTTGTGGCTTTATAAAGCAACTTAAGGATTCAAGCTCATATAAAATGACTTATTCTGTTGAGGAGAATAAGCGTAGGAAGATAGCTATTGTTAGTGAAGCTGAGATTAGAAGGAGAAGTAGGGAGGAGCAAGAGTTAATGGAGGATTACTATCGACTTTTCCTTGAAACTTATGCTGAATCTCAAAGTGAAAGTGAGTCTGAGAGATAGTATTGTGGGATCAGTATCCACAGCAACAGGCATCTGACAATTGCATTCTCGCCGTCGCCTTTACATCATCTCCCATAAAACAAAATTTGTTTGATTGTAATATTTTTTACGTAGTTTGAGGGGTTTTATGTTATGGTTCGTATTGCCATTTTAGATAGGGAGAGATGTAAGCCTAAGGATTGTAATAGGGAGTGTTATCGTTTTTGTCCTAGGGTTAGGAGTGGAGATCAAACTATTGTTTTTAATGGGGAGACTGGCAAACCAGTTATAGCTGAATCTTTATGCTCTGGTTGTGGTATTTGTGTTCGTAAGTGTCCATTTAAAGCTTTAAAGATTGTTAACCTGCCTGATGAGCTTGAGGAAGATTGTGCTCACAGGTATGGTGTTAATGCATTTAAGCTTTACAGGCTTCCAATACCTAAGCCTGGCGTCGTTTTGGGTTTAATTGGACCTAATGCTGTGGGGAAGACTACTGCTTTAAGAATTTTGGCTGGAGAGATCAAACCTAATTTAGGGCGTCTTAATGATCCTCCAGATTGGGATGAAATTATCAAGTTTTATCGTGGATCCGAATTACAGTTATATTTTAAGAAGCTTTCTTCAGGAGATTTAAGGATTTTTCATAAGCCTCAATATGTTGATAGGCTTCCAAGGGTGGTTAAGGGTGTAGTTAAGGATTTGCTTAGTAGAGTTGATGAAAGGAATGTTATTGATGATTTACGTGTTGAATTAGAGTTAGATGCTATTTGGGATCGTGAAATTTCTGTTTTGAGTGGTGGTGAGTTGCAACGTGTTGCCATTGCTGCTATAGCTTCTAGGGATGCTGATGTATACTTAATTGATGAGCCTTCAAGTTATCTTGATGTTTATCAGAGGATGAAGGTTGCTAGGGTTATAAGGTCTTTAGCGCAGGATGGTAAATTTGTTATTGTTGTTGAGCATGATCTTGCTGTTTTAGATTATATTTCGGATTATGTTTGTATTTTCTATGGTAAGCCTGGAGTTTATGGTATTGTTTCAAATGTTCATGGAGTGAGAGTTGGTATTAACTTATACTTGGATGGTTATCTGCCTGATGAAAATGTTATGTTTAGACGTGAAGCTGTTCATTTTGATGTTGCTCCAAGTCAAATGGAGTGGAGTGGGGAATCGCTATTGCTCAAGTGGGATAGGATGATTAAGCGTCTTGGAGATTTCATGTTGGAGGTTGATGCTGGTGAAATTCACGTTGGCGAGGTTATTGGTATTCTGGGTCCTAATGGTATTGGTAAGACTACCTTTGTAAAGTTAATAGCAGGTATTCTGGAGCCAGATGAAGGTTATTCACCTGCGGCAGGCTTAAAGATAAGTTATAAGCCTCAATATTTGACTCCAAGTTATAAGGGGCGGGTTGAAGATTTATTGAGGAAGGCTGCTGGAAGTAATTATGGTTCTTCTTGGTTTAAAACTGAGATTATAGGTGAACTCGGTTTAGAGGAGCTTTTAGATCGTGATGTTAATGAACTGAGTGGTGGTGAGTTGCAGCGTGTTGCTATTGCTACTTGTCTTTCGATGGATGCTAATATTTATCTTCTCGATGAACCTAGTGCATACTTAGATGTTGAGCAAAGAATTGCTGTTGCTAAGGTTATTAAGCGTATTGTTGAGAGTAGAGCTGCTGCAGCCTTTGTGGTTGAGCATGACCTAGTTACTCAGAGCACTTTGTCTAATAGTTTAATGATTTTCTCTGGGGAACCTGGAGTTTATGGGCATGCTAGAAAGCCTACTGGGTTGAGGAAGGGTATGAATGTTTTTCTAAAGGATATTGGAATAACTTTTAGACGTGATCCTCAGACTGGTAGGCCTAGAGTTAATAAGGCTGATTCTTGGCTTGATAGGAAACAGAAGGCTATTGGAGAATATTTCTATTATTCTTCTAAGTGATATTATTTATGGCTGTAAATATTTTTATTAGGTTTTAACTCTATAGTTTTGGAGGGGTTAATTGTGGTGAAGATAACTGTTAGCGTAATTAAGGCTGATGTAGGTAGCTTAGCTGGACACCATGTAGTTCATCCAAAGCAAATTGAAGTTGCAAAGCAAAGTCTACAATTGGCAGTTGAAAGCGGCCTCATAATTGACTACTATGTTTTTAATTGTGGCGATGATTTAGAGCTAGTAATGACTCATAGGCGTGGCGAAAATAACTCTGAAGTTCATAAATTGGCTTGGGATATTTTTAGGGAGGTTACAGAAAAGGTTTCAAAGCCATTGAAGCTTTATGCTGCTGGTCAAGATTTATTGGTTGAGGCCTTTTCAGGTAACATTCGTGGTATGGGTCCAGGTGTAGCTGAACTTGAATTTGAAGAGAGGCCTAGTGATCCTATAGTTATTTTTGCAGCTGATAAAACTGAGCCTGGTGCATGGAACTTGCCGCTTTTCAGAATTTTTGCTGATCCCTTTAATACTGCTGGGCTTGTTATTGATCCTAGGCTTCATCAAGGCTTTAAATTTATTGTTTTAGATGTCTTTGAGGGTGCAGAGGTTGAATTGTTTTGTCCAGAGGAAATGTATGATTTGTTGGCGTTGATTGGTACGCCAAGTAGATATGTAATTTCTAGAGTTTATAGGAAGGATGGCTTACCTGCAGCTGCTGCTAGTACTACTAGGTTGTCTCTTATTGCTGGTAGATATGTTGGCAAGGATGATCCGGTATGTATTGTTCGTGCGCAGAAGGGTTTACCAGCTGTTGGAGAGATCTTAGAGGCATTTGCATTTCCACACTTGGTTGCTGGTTGGATGAGGGGTTCTCATCATGGTCCATTAATGCCAGTATCTTTAACAGATGCTAAGTGTACTCGGTTTGATGGGCCTCCACGTGTAGTTGCATTAGGTTTTCAGCTTCATAATGGCTTGCTTGAGGGTCCAGCTGACTTATTTGATGATCCTGCCTTCGATTATACACGTAGAATTGCATGTGAAATTGCTGATTATATGAGGCGTCATGGTCCATTTATGCCTGCAAGACTTGGGCCTGATGAAATGGAGTATACAACTCTACCACAGGTTTTAGAGAAGCTTAGGGATAGATTTAGGAAAGTGGAGTGAAATTAATGGTTGATATTCAATTGCCTGCAATAGTCCTTAACTTTAAAACATATGTTGAGGCAACTGGTAATAAAGCTTTTAAGTTGGCTGAAATAGCTGAAAGAATTTCTATGAAAACTGGTGTTACAATAATTGTTTGTCCACAGTTTACTGACATTCCATTGATAACTAAAGCCTTTAACATTCCTGTTTTTGCACAGCATATCGACCCTATCAGGCCTGGCTCCCATACTGGTCATATTTTACCTGAGGCTGTTAAAGCTGCTGGAGTTAAAGGTACACTTTTAAATCACTCAGAGAGGAGGCTCCTCCTCTCTGATATTGATTATAGTATTCAAAGGGCTAGGGAAGTTAAACTATTAACTCTTGTATGTGCAAATAATGTCTCTGTTGCCTCTGCTATTGCTCTCTTAAATCCATGGGCTATTGCTATTGAACCACCTGAGCTTATAGGTACGGGGAGAGCTGTTAGTAGAGTTAAACCTGAAGTTGTTAGTGATGCTGTTGAAGAAATTAAGAGAATTAATGATAGTGTACATGTTTTTTGTGGGGCTGGAATTACATCTGCAGAGGATATTGAAGCTGCGTTAAGACTTGGAGCTGAAGGTGTATTGCTGGCTTCTGCATTCGTCAAGTCGAAAAATCCAGAGGAAACTCTAGTTAGTATGGCTGAAGCTGTAATTAAGATGAGTTAGAGTGCATTAATTTTTTAAATCTCCTCTCCTCTTATAATCAGGGGTTGATGATGTTCAGAGTAGCTCTCCTATTAGGAGTGTTAACTGGGATTTTAATATTAACTGGCTATGCTATTGGCTCATATTTTGGAAGTCCAATACAAGCAATAGAAGTCTCATTAATCTTTGCAATGATACTAAACTTCCTAACATATCTATATTCAGATAAAATTGTTTTGGCAATGACTGGAGCTAAGCTAGTTAGCCCTACAGATTATCCCAGACTACATAGAATAGTTGAAAGAGTTGCAAATGCAGCAAAAATACCGAAACCCAAAGTTGCAATAATTGATAAAGACGCACCAAATGCCTTTGCAACTGGTAGAGGACCCGGTAAAAGTGTAGTGGCAGTAACTAGAGGGCTATTAAACTTGTTAGATGAAAGTGAACTTGAAGCAGTAATTGGACATGAAATAGCCCATATAAAAAGTAGAGACGTCCTAATATCCACTATAGCTGCCACCATAGCAGGAGCAATAAGCTATCTTGCATATATTGGAAGATGGAGCCTATACCTAGGATATGGCGATAATCGAAGAAGAGATAGCTCAGCAGCTGCAGCTCTCCTAGCAGCTATACTCGCCCCAATAGCTGCATTAATAGTCCAACTAGCAATTTCAAGAAGTAGAGAATACGTAGCGGATGAAAAGGGAGCGAAAATAACGAGAAAACCACTAGAATTAGCAAGCGCACTAATGAAAATAAGTAAAGCAAAAAGTTTAGGATTAACAATCCAAACAAATCCAGCTACAGGTCACCTATGGATAATAAATCCACTTAGAGGAGGAGGTCTATCAGAGTTATTCTCAACTCATCCACCCGTAGAAAAAAGAGTTGCAAGACTAAGGAAAATAGCAAGAGAAATGGGAATATACATTTTCCCAATTTAACAGTAAATTAAAATTATCTTTATAACAATTACAATGTTAAAGTAGATTTGGGCCCGTGGCTCAGCTGGAGAGAGCGAGTAAAGCATAACGTGCTTTACCTCGAATCGGCCTGCGGAGCCGAAGGTCCGGGGTTCAAGTCCCCGCGGGCCCGCCACTACCATCAATTTCATGATAGTCTGATGGTGTGAGCACATGTTTTCTCATGGTTTTTGGGTATCATGAACATGAGCATCATCGTACATGAACATCAGATATAAGTATCAAGTGTGATATTCAATTAATGGGGTTCAAATTGGACCCCGAATTAGTAGACATATCGAAACTCTCGCAGGATGTTAGGCGCAGAATCCTCATGTACGTTCTTAAGAAGGGCGTTTCGTCAACTATGCTGGGCTACTCACCTATCTACATTAATAGAGTTAAGCGCGGCGTCCTCCCGGTTAGCGACAATTTAGTTAAAGTTTGCCTCAAGCACCTAACCCTCGAAGAGTACGTTCAGCTGACAGGAGAGAAGTTCGAGGCGGTTGACGCCGGCACAGTTATCAGAGTTCTCAAATCAGCGCTGCGGGATAGAAACCTCCGCTACCTAGTAATCGATTTAGTTGTTAAAGAAGCTGGTGAAGAGGTGAGGCTGACCTCAAGGCAGTACAGAGTTACTGAGGACGACATCAGAAAATTCGAGAGGATTTTAGCTCAAAAAGCTAAGGCAACCGCTAGAGATCACAGAGTTTACCTTTTAAGAGCGCTCAAGTCGATAAACTTCACATTAACTCCTGATGGGCTGAGCGACTACATCCTAGAGCTGCTTGAGAGCAGAGGTGAAGGAGTAGCTAGGCACACAGCCAAATCTCTAAAGCTTTTCATAAAGGAAGTCATCAAGCCTAAAGAGCCAATTCTAGGACAGATACTCTACAGCAGCTTTAAAACAATTAAGCCGAAGCCGGCCCGCAACGTAATCCCACTAACTCTGCTACAAGTTAGAGGGATAGCGGCGGAAATAAAGCATTTAGGCGCTAAAGCCTACTTCGCATTGCTAGCTGAAACTGGCTGCCGGCCCGGAGCACTATTCAAACTCCAGCTAGATCACATTGACTTAGAAGAGCGACTAATAAAATTCTATGAAGCCATGACCGCCAACAGTACAACTAAGCATCACTACATCGGCTTCTTCAGCACGTCAACTGCAAAGTGGCTGAAAGAGACATACCTACCTTATAGGGAGAAATTTATTGAAGAAAATGAAAATGCCATGAGGAACTTGGGCTTCTCAGAAAAGGAGATTAAGGAGTGGAGGAAGAAGCTCATTCCATTTAAGGAGTCGACGATTAGATCTGAAATTTATAGAGCCTCTGAAAAAGTCGTTGGAAAACGAATAAGACTCTATGATTTGAGGGCTTTCTTCGCATCTTACATGAGCCTCAAAGGAGTTCCAGCCCAAGTAATCGACATCCTTCAGGGCCGCCTCCCTCCAAGAGAGTTTCACGTTCTAGCCAAGCACTACCTAGCCTTCTCAATTAAAGACCTCAGAGAAATTTACGATAAGGCAGGTTTAACCGTGCTTTAAACAGCACTTCTCATAATGCTCAATTAATCTTTGAATCACATCGTTAATCGACTTAGCACACCTAAACCTCTTCTTAAACTGAACAAGCTTCATGTAAGTTGACTTCCTAATCTTAACACTAATTCCATCACGCATGGGCATATCTCTCAGCCTCCTAGCTTTTAACTTAAGAATCTAGGCTTACTTGTGCAAGTACCACCCCTCTCCATGAGTTTAGAATCATGAACCCTGCAGTAATTTTCCTCTGCTTTAGGCTTGAAGTGTGGGCAGCTTTCAGCGTAGGTTGCTATTTGGCTTACGAATACTTTATCCTCATAAATTGCACATTTATATGGAGACCAGTAGATACACTCACCACAGAAAGCTTTGGACTCTGGTTCTCCTTTTATCCATTTTATCCGTTTATCCCATGTTACAGAGACATTCTTTCCCTTTTCACCTTTACTTCCTTCAGGACTTTTCTGGGAAGTGCTTGTCTGTGAATTGGGATAAATGGATAAAACGGATAAATTGGACAACAACTTCCCTTTAGGTTGAATAAATGGTACTGGTTTGATATCGGTTAAGATTACTTCTATTTCGCCGTCTTCACGAAGCTCTAGTCTGAAGCCGAAATACTTTTCGAGGTTAAGTACTACTTCACCTATGTCTTTCCTCTTTTTAAGCCTGTTAATGCACCTTGAGAGATACTTGTTTGTTCCTTCACTTCCTTCCCATGGTATGGCTTTTAGCAAGATTGCATTATTTCTTGGCTGACTCCTTCTCCACAATTCAACTGCAGAAACTATACACTGCAGGTATTCTGGTAGATTATTGTAGAAGGTTTGGGCATATCGCTTGAGTTCTTCACCTACTGATTTTGCTATATTGGCTATTGAGGTTAGATTTAGGTCTATAAAGCTTGGAAGCAGCTCTTCGGCTTCAGCTAATATTTCCTTTATACTGTACTCATTTAACACTATTTTATCCAAGTTATCCGCTAAGGCTACGAAGAGTGCTGCTGCTCTTAATCTATGCTGTGCTCCTTTAGCATGTTCTTCGAGGAAGGAGGTTACTTCTATGCTTTCAATTCCATCTAGTAAGCCTAGAACTGAGTCTTCATAGCCTTCAATTGGTGTGAACAGCCAGCTCCAAACTTCCTTGCTTGTAAGTGTTTTCTTTAATCTTTGGAGTGCGTATTCTTCAACTGCTCGGAAGAAGTCTACTGCTTCTCGCCACTCATCAATAATTGCTGGGCCGCCTTCAATCTCCTTAACTCTCTTGAAGTCTCTGCCATAAATGATGATTCCAAATCTCCTGCCTAGAGCAGGATTGTGTGATAGATGCCTGATCATTAATGCGAAGCTCTTATCAGGGTTGCGTGCGTCACCGATGGGATTTCCTAGTATTGCAAATATGCTTGTGGTTGTGACTTTGAATTTAACCGCACCGCTTCCCACATAGCCCCAGCCGTGCTCCATTGCATTGAAGAGATACCGCATTATTTGCGGGGCGCCTTGACTTTCAATTTGATCTATGCCTATCGGTACTTCCATTCCATCAATAATTCCTGGAAATATTTCCTCAGGAGACTTTGCAAAGCCAAGGAAACTTTTAGGGGTAACCTTGTCGAAGCACTCTCCAATTATGTGGTAGAATAGTGTTTTACCTGTACCACCATTGGTAAATTCAAGTGAATTTGGATTAATTCTTGGGATAATGCCTCTAAACAAATGTGATTTATGCACAAGTTTTATTCGCGGATCTTTTTCAGCCTTATATGCTGTCAATTGATCCACGAAGGATTTCCAGTCTATTTGGCGGAGTATACTAGGATCTTTTAGTCTTGGTACTGGACGTAGCATTAAGCAACTTTCAGTGATTTTCCTAGTTATGATTTCAGGGCTATCTTTGTCTATTTCTATGCCCCACCATGACTCAAGTATTTTTACAATATGCTCCCTTTTCTTCCTAGGTAATTCTTGGATGATTTTGCTTATCTCCTCAGAGTCCATGTCAATTAAAGCTAGCTTGCTTACATTTGGATTTATAAAGCCGTCAGTATCGAATGCAAATACTGGTGGGGCAAGCCTGTCAACATATATTTTCCAGAGAGTCCACTCTCTCTTAAAGCCTATAAGCTCTCCTCTCTTGCTTTTAAGTATACGTGTTTTAGCGTGAAATGGCGCGATTCTAAATGGCTCAACAGTCCTTCTCTGATAATCTCTCCAGTCTCCCAAAACAGGCAATTTAACAAGCCTAACTGGGTTGCGCTTCGTGGGCAAATGGCTGAAGGCCAACTTATGCAGGAATTTGAAGATTTCCTTCTCCTCGTCTCGTCTCATTAAGTTGAATTTCCTTATGAAGTAAGCTACAGCTTTAACATGCTTGCTTCCAATAAACTTATTGCCCAAAAAGTCTTCTCTATCCTTAATTCCAGTTAAAATCGGCTTTCCATCAACAGTTAGGGTGAATGTGACATCCTCGCATGGTGTGAATTCAACTTCAACTTCAATTAACCTACCAGGAAGCCTAAATCTAGTTATGGCTTTTCACCTCCCTCTCCTTCGCATATTGGGAGGCCCTCTTCGCAGCCCGCCTAATCTCCTCAACATGCCTATGATTACAATTAAAGGGTGCAAGGAGGATGAGTTCCTTTACTCTGCCCTTTTCTTCAATGATTGCATAGTCAATCTTATGCTTCTTCTTATGCGGCTCCAGGAGCTTTGGCTTCAAAAATCTAGTCCAAGCAGGATCATCCATTGGGATTGGGCGCTCTAGCTGTAATCTTATAGCTTTAAAGCCTTCCTTATTTTCCTTTACTCCCCGCTCCTCAATTTCACTACATTTATCCTTGAATGAGCACGTCTTGCATTTCCATCCCAGAGTGGAGTCACCCCATACACATGGAGCAATGGCTGGGTTCCTAGCTTCAAGAGCCCTTAATAGCGCTTCTCTACGTTCTTGAGACCAATCAAAAAGTTGGCCGAGTTCCTCCTCACTAAAAGTAACTTTAAAACATTTGAGTGGCCGTTCATCGTCATTAAGCTTCAAAATCACCAAGTAGCCGTAATTAACTCCTAGAGCTAGGCAGTAGAGACCCAGTTGGATAAGATAGTGTGGCCTAACTAAATTTTCACCTTTATAACGAGTTGTCTTAATTTCAACTGGAATGAGGCTACCGTACTCATAGATTATTGCGTCGATAGTGTGAATAACATTTCCATCAACACAAATAACTTCATTATCATCACTAATCAATGTCTCAATAACTTCGCCTTGACCTTGTCCCAGCGCAAAGTAAAGTAGATCACGTTCAGTTAAATCCTGGTTTTCAAGCCTTCTAAAAACAGCTAATCGGGGCCAAAGTAAATCGGTAGCATGAATGCCCATTCTCTCCTTCTCATACTTTTCCTTCAGTTTTCTCAAGATTTTCCTCTTGAGGTTCTGTGCCTCCTCGATTTGAGGTTTAATCATCACATATATCACCCATAATTCTGATACATAATTATGTTACATAATATATAAGAATTTCTGTAACATAATTCTTTTATAGAAGTTTCCGTCAGAATTATGTTGGTGAAAACGTGAAAGTCAAAGTCCAGCACAAAGTCACTAGAACCGTCGCGGGCCGACAATATGCCAGCTTCTATGTGGTCATTCCAAGTGCATAAGCCGAGCTCCTCAAGATAAGAAAAGGC
>NZ_JBTVBB010000006.1:0-4269 GCF_058356305.1 Candidatus Culexmicrobium sp. | reverse complement strand
AATGCAAGAAGAACTCTTTCAATTCCCTTTATCGGGTTCCTTAGAAAAAATAGGGGGTGTTCTTCTTGCCAAGACGTAAACTTTCAATTCCCTTTATCGGGTTCCGCCAAGAAGAACATGCATACGTTAAGTCTATCCCTCAAGTCTTTCAATTCCCTTTATCGGGTTCCAGTTGGATTAGCGGGGTGTATTTGGATGGAAGGGGTTTTCTTTCAATTCCCTTTATCGGGTTCCTCCACCTAAAATGCGCCTGTGGTACCATGTACTTGAAATTTCTTTCAATTCCCTTTATCGGGTTCCCGATACTAATTTTTCTTTTTTAGGGTTAAAAGACTTTCTGAAAGCTTCTTTCTCATACTATCATGGGAACCAAATAAACTTGCAAGAAATTAATGATAAAAGTTCCAATTTTAGGATAGGTATATGACTTTGACTTTTTCTTGTTTAGCTATTTTTGCTTGTTTTTCATCGCTTGTCATTAGTGGTAGGTTTAATTTCTTTGCTTGAGCTATGAATATCGCGTCGTATATAGTTATTTTTCTTTTAGTTGCTATTTTAAATGCGAGTTCTAGGTATTCTTCTTGTTCTTCTAGTTTTAGTATTGGTTTTTCTATTAGATGTTTTGCTACTTTGAATGCGTATTCAGGGCTTATGTCTCCTCGAGTTGTTCTTTTCCATAGTGCGTTTAAGGTTTCTTTTAAGGCTAGCTTAAGGGAGATGCAACCTTCGGTTAGATGTTTTCTTACTTCGGTCCATCCATCTTCTCTTAATATATATTTTGTTATTGATGATGAATCAGCTACGATCACGATCTTCCCTCACAGATTTGACTGAAAAACCTTTAGATGCAGGTGGCATTTCTCTTAAAATTTCATCTATATATTCGAGGTTTCTTTTAATCGTAATTTTCCAGGCTAAGTCTTCGAGGAATTTTTTAACTTCACTGCTAATGTTAACTCCAGCCTCCTCAAGAACTTTAATTATTTCATGTTTAACTCTAACACTAATAACAGTAGACATCGTTCATCCATATAGTTACAAATAAAATGGTATATAAACATAATGTTTACAAATTTTTTACATATAGTTTACATAAATCTTTCAAAGCTTCATATTTTATGTAATCGAGTATTATGAATACTTTAATTGTATTAGAGTCTAAGTGGACATTTTTAGGTAAAGATTTTTAGGTTATTAATTTAGATATTTTGTTGATTATTATTGGATGTGTTAGTTATGGAGAAGATGGAGAAAAAACTTGTTGAAGTGGGTAGAGTCACTCATTATTTTTCAAGGATTAGTGTTGCTGTTGTTGAGTTGAGTGCTCCATTGGCTATTGGTGATAGAATTTTGATTAAAGGCGCGACTACTAATTTTGAACAAGTTGTTGATTCGATGCAGATTGAGCATAAGAATATTGAAAGAGCAGGAGCTGGTCAAGCGATTGGATTGAAGGTGATTGATAGAGTTCGAGTTAATGATAGGGTTTATAAGATCGTTGAAGAGTAAAATAATCTCATTCAATATTTATTTTGATTGTTCTTATTTAGTTAGCTTTAGACTTTCTGTTTTTAATCCTGGTATTTCATATAGTATTCCTTCTTCTGATAATACTAGTACTGCTCCACATTTTTTGCATTTATAGTATTTGTTGACGCCTCTTGTAGTGCGTTCAAATCCTAATAATTCAACATCACCATGAGGACATGGTTCTTTATCCATTAATTTCACCCACAGATGATTTCCAGTGAAAGTATGTATTGATTTTCTAATATGTTTATTGTATAGTGATGACTTTATCCTCCACTAATTGTGGGCATAATTGATATTTGATCTTCATTTTTGACTTCAGAGTCTAGTGTTGCGGGTTCACCATTAACTAATATTATTACCCTTGACTCTAGATCTTTTGGTATATTTATTAAATCACGTATTTTAACTCTATTGCTGATAGTGATGGTTAATTCTCTACTACCAATGATTTCTGCAATATATCCTAAAGCCTTTATTTTCACCATAACTTAACCGTCAATACTAGGAAAATCTTAGATATATTAAGCTTTACATGGAAATTTACCAAGTAAAATAATAAGAGTATTATGTATGTGATGAAAGTCTAAGTTAACGTTACATATTTTTCTAATTCATTTATCACATATTCTAAGCCTAGTTCTTTTAATGTTGATTTCTTAGGTATTCCATTTTCATTCCAACCCCTCTTTTCATAGTAGTATGACAAAAGTTTATTCCATTTGTCTTTGTCAAGTTTTGCTCCTGCCAGTGGACCCTTCGTTAATGGTTCTTCAAACCATCTTGCAGGCGGTATATCTAGAGCTCTACTCCATCCTTTATACTCTCTAATCCAGAAAGCCCTGATCAAAGTATATATTCTATCTCCAGCTTTATAGAGATCATTTAATGTTATTGTAACTCCAGTTGCTGCTTTAAAGAATTTTTCATACCAGTCCAAGTTGAAGCCTAATTCTATCCATGGGAATCTACATGTTACTAGTGACTCGAACATTCCACCTCTAATTCTTTGAAATTCTATCACTTTATCAACCTTGGTTTCAGTGTAATCAAATCTTCCAATCTTCATTTCCCAAGAAATTACCCATGCATCCTTATGATGAGCACCAATAGGCGAGGTTGCAAAGGCAATTGCCATTCCTGGAGCAGCATGGCAATCATAAGCAGACATCTCCAGTCCTTTAACATGCATCGCCCACCTATGTGAATCGCCACCAATTCTCTCTGAAATAGCTTTAACACCTTCAGCTAGTAAGTCACCTATTCCTTGTCGATAGGCTATAGCTTCAATAAGCTCTTTAGATTTCTCAAAGTCTCCCCATTCAATTTTTTCTTCAATTAAATTCTTTTCTGAAGCTTCCATTGCAAAGCCAATTACATTACCTGTTGAAATAGTGTCTAATCCAAGCTCATCACATAACCGATTTAATACTGAAACCTTCTTTAAATCTCCAATACCAATATCGGCACCAAGCATTGCAACATTTTCGTAATCTAATTCTGATTCCAAATTCTCTGCATCTAAAACTACATTGCCACATTGCATGTTACAGAAGGGGCACCCTCTACGTTTAATCTTCAACTCTTCCATGGCATAGCCATCTATCCTCTTTGCAAATTCAAAAACACCTTCTCTATAGTTATATGTAGGTAGGGTGCTATTCTCTTGACACCATTCTATAGTCATCATTGTACCTTGTCTAATCCAAAAATCATATCCAGATTTACCTTTTATATCCTCATAACCCTTTCTCCCTAATTCTTTTAATTCGCTTGGATTTGCTAATGGAATCTCCTTAGAGCCCTTAAATACTACAGCCTTAAGCTTCTTTGAACCCATAACTGCACCCATTCCAGGTCTTCCACCAGCTCTACCTTCCTGTGAGACTACAGTTGCATATTTGACAAGATTCTCACCTGCAGGGCCTATCAGCACTATTCCGGAATCTCTACCATACATGTCGTAAAGCATTCTTTCAGCTTTAAAAGAATCTAGACCCCAAAGATCATCGGCATCCTTGAATTCAACCCTATCGTCTTCAATGTAAAGATGAACCGGCTTTTCAGCTACACCATCAATCACCACAGCATCATAACCAGCCCTTCTTAAGTAAACTGATGCGAATGTTCCTACATTTCCATCGCCATAACCGTTAGTCAATGGACTTTTTGCTGCAACGACAAGTTTACCACTACTAGCGAGCGGTAGACCTGTGAGTGGACCCGCGGCTAGTATGAGTTTGTTTTCAGGAGATAGAGGTGATGTGCCAGGTTTAAGCTCATCCCACAAGATTTTAATTGCGAATCCTCTGCCACCGATAAAATTCAACGCTAAACTTAAATCATACTCTTGAATACTCCACTTCTTCTTGGATAAGTCTACTCTAAGAATTTTGCCATTCCAACCATACATATAATTCACCATTTAAAAGAGGGTAAATGAAATTTAAAAGCGTTTAGAAATCGTTCAAAACTTATTTCAATACACAGAACGTGCTGGTAGACGGTGATTATATTTACAGTCATAAATCGATGAGTAATACTAAGAAATTTCTGGTAATATTGACTGAGGAAGTCTAGTTCTTAAGTCTGTAAGTTTTCTTATGGTTTAAGATTATCTCGTAGAATGGTGTTTTACTCACGAGATGTTGTGCGGGTTTGTTGTGGTAAATCCATTTATTGATAAAGGGTTCATATTCCTCTCCACAAATAGTTACTACTAGCTTTTTGAAATCTTCC
>NZ_JBTVBB010000005.1:0-4617 GCF_058356305.1 Candidatus Culexmicrobium sp. | reverse complement strand
TTTACAATGTTGTCAGTTGGATAGCTGTTATCTTTTAGAAAGACTATTAAGTTTTTATCTAGTGTTAGTAATGGAATGTTAATGGTTCTTGAACAAGCATGTGCGATATTATCTAGAATGTCTTTATGTCCTTTAAGCCATATTTGAGATGCCAATTGTAGTGATTTTGCATCGGGTATTATCACTTTAATGAATACGTTCGATAGAATCAATCTTAAACCCCTTACTGCTTCATCTGGAAGAGATGTTAGGTTATTTTCCTTAGCCTTCTTCAAGGCTTTGCCTAGAAGCTCAATTAGCATTAGAGCAGGATATATAAATAATACTCTATTTGAAAGATTTTTTAGTTGTGTGATATCGTCTTTACTTACTTCTTTGACCTCAATTCCTAGGATTGGTAGGAGAAATAATGTGTCAATAATTACTTTATTTTTCTTCAATTATCTCCCTCTGAAATTCCATTGAGATTTCTTCAATTTCTCTCAGACTAGTTTTAGCCCATTTCCTAACTTTAAGAGCATAGTCAAATGGATTTATCACTGGCTCAACAATTAGTCTACCATCCTCAATACGATAAATTATCTTGTCACCTTCCTTAAGTCCAATGGCCTCAAGTAACTCTTTAGGGGGATACAAAGTATTTCTTTTTCCAATTTTACCAGTAAAAGAAATATTTTAACTGAATAAAATTTTCTCTAAACAAATTAAAATGTATAGTTATCAATGAAGAGTATAGATAAATTAATTACATAAGAACACTATTTTTAAATTAAATTTAATGCAACATACAGATAAAGATTTAAATTAAATGCTCATTACTTGTCAATGTAGTTTCCTATAAATATTTCATCTAATTTTGATATCAAATTTCATAAAAATTCTAAATTTTTATTTTGACTTCCTTAATGTGCTACCAGCTAGATAAGTCAGTGTTTGAATCCATCCACTTAAGTCTCCAAAAATTTCCGTTAATTGCTCTCTTAAGCATAAATTTTTAATACTTGACGGACATATGGAAAGCCCTAAGAGCTTACTTTCACTCTCATTACAAGCATACTTCAAACATAGATTTTTGGTGGGAAGTTTAAAATTATTAGACCAACCAAAAAATCTAGTAGCCCTCACTAAGTGAATATCAACTGGAAGAATTTTTGGGTCCTTCAAAGTGAAGAGTAAAGTGGCATCAGCAACTTTAGGTCCAATACCCCAACAACGCATCAGCTTTCTTCTCAAACTACATGAAGGCTCATTTAGTTTCATTTCTTTTCCATAAAGAGCTAAGTAATCTCTTAAAGTTCTCCTTAAATGAAAAATTTGATAGCTTGATCCAATAGCCGAAAGCTTCTCTATATGAGAAGTTGCAATTGCTTTAAAATTACATCTGAATATATTCCATAATTGATTAACCCACTTTTTAACAAACACTTCATATCGAGTCCTCTTGGATAAAATTACACTAATAAAAATATAATTGAAGTCCCTTGGAGAAACTGCAATTCTAACACCTGGAAAAGTTTTTGAAAGAAAATTTACTGAATCTCTAATTTTTCTAGGAAGACTAGCTAAATAAAATTCAAAAGGTTTATGCCATAATCCAGATTCAAATATAACTTCATCAACAAGGTCTTCATAACTCAAATCAACACTACATTCAGCTATAAGAAAACTACCATCTTGCTTAATCTTTAAACTACCCGCAAGAAATCCTATCTTCTTAATCCACCAATCATCAACTTTTTGATATAAACTTGACAGGAATGATGGCTTCAAAGTTAAATCTAAATTGTAGGGCTCATCAACTCTAATTACAACCCTCATCAAATAAATTAACAACATTAATCTACTCAAAATTTACTATCATATATGGCGTAGCAAATGAAGAAGAACTTTGACCCAATAAAACTTGCAGAAGAAGTGCGGAAATATGTAGTGAGAAATACTATGAGAAAATATTATCGATTAGTAAGAGGAGGTAGATGGTATGGAGGAATAGCAACATCAGATTGCTGTGGATGTAATTTAAGATGTATATTTTGTTGGAGTAATTATCCAAGAGAACATCCAGAAAAAGTTGGAAAATTTTACACTCCAACCCAAATATTTAATGCATTAAATAATTGTGCAAGTAGTAGGGGATATAAATTGTTGAGAATAAGTGGAAATGAACCCACCCTTGGATTTGATCATTTATTAAAAGTACTTGAATTAGTAGAGGATTATGGAGGATATAAGTTCATTCTAGAAACAAACGGTATACTAATAGGATACAATAAACTATATGCAAAAAAGTTATCTAAATTTAAAAGTCTCCATGTAAGAGTGTCGATCAAAGGAACAACACCAACAGAATTCTCTATACTTACTAAAGCAAAACCAGAGGCATTCAACTATCAACTAAAAGCCCTAGAAAACTTATTAGACTATAATGTTGAATGCCATCCAGCAGTAATGCTGTCATTCTCAATTAAGGAAAACAAGAGAAGATTAATGGAAAAATTATTGGAAATAGATCCCATACTTATAGATGAATTTGAAGAAGAATACGTCTTTCTATATCCACATGTAATAAAAAGGTTGAAAAAAGCCAGAATAAAACCATTAATAGCATATAAACCAAATAATATACCAATAGAATTAATTTAAATAAGATAGGATAATTATAAAACTTAATTTTAATTTTAAATAACTATCAAAAAGATAAAATGTAAGCAAATAAACTAGCTACCAGCTTTCAAAAAAGTTTAGGAAAGAATTATTCAACTCTAACTTCCTTAGGAACCCTCTTCTTATACAACTCGACTACCAGTATTCCACTTTCATATTTTGCCTTGACGTTTTCACTATCAATGGAATTAGCTAATTTAATTTTAGCCCTGAAAACTTCAGGAGTCCAGGGCATTTTAATTGTTGGTTTTGCAGTTAAACTAAGTGCATTTTCAGAGACATAGAGTTTTATATCATCCTTTTTTACGCCAGGTATTTCAATTTTAACAATATATTTATCAACATCTTCTTCAACATAATATCTACAATAACGATTAAAATCACTAGTTTCCTTGCTTGTTTTTATCTTTTTAAGTAAGAACATCTTTGGTCCAGCAATTATCTTAACTCCCGGTAACTCTATTATGCGATGATTTTCTTCGAAATCTTTTTCCATAATTAGTTCACCTATAGAATATCTGTCTAAAAATGTATATAAATTTTATTTTTGGACCCTTATTCTATTTCCACCCTTTTCCACATAGATATTTTCTTTTCAACTTTTTCTAATTCTTTAATTAAAAAATCACGATATCTTTCAAGCTCATCAACATCATCAATTTCATCAACTAACGATTTAAACTCAAAATACTCCTCAATAAGGCCAGACTTCTCCATCAAAAAGGTTACATAATCCAAAAGAGCATGAATTCTTTTTTCTATTAATTTAGGTAATTTGTCTACTAACTCATAACCTCTCCTAGTTAATTTGACCACTCCTCTTTCCCTTACAACATACCCCTTACTCTCCAGCTCGGATAAAGCAACATAAAAGGAACTTTTAGAAGGAAAGCCAAAGTACCTCATAATTTTTAGTAGTTCACTTGTATCTGCTGGACCTTCCTTTAACTTCAATAACAGAGTTATTTGAGGTTGACTTAATTTTTCATCTCCAATTCTTATCCTTATCATAATTAATACCTCAATCTTCACATATCCATAGTAAAGTAATCCCTTAATAACATTATAAGTAATATTAAAGTTAACTAATAGGCTGCAGGATAGATCTGCAGCATGGTATATCATTAAGTGTATAGATCCATTTGGCGCTAGATTAAATGGAGGACGATTTAAGGAAAAATAGACACCTAAAAAGTATGCTTTAAACTATTATAGACCTCCAGGATTTAAACAAATTGAATAGACATTCTACAGAACAATTAAGTATTAAAAGAGGAAGAATATAATGGGAGGTCTAGAATGTCAGAGGCAATAATATTAATAAATACAAGAGTTGGAAAGGAAGAAGAGGTAATCAAGAAACTCCTTAAAATCGAGGAAGTAAAGGAAGTATACTTTGTATATGGGGTATATGATATAATAGTAAAGGTAAAAGCAGATGATATAAATAAGCTAAGAGAAGTTGTGACAACAAAGATTAGGAGAATAGATAACATATTGTCAACTTCAACTATGGTAGTAATGGAGGCACATATGAAAGAATGAACATAGTCAGTCAATCTTAACAGTAAAATTTAGCAACGAACGAATTAGACATATAATAGAATATAAGGAGATGGAAATTCTTGAGAAAAATGACAGAAAAGGAAGCAATAGAATTCATAAGAAAATGTAAAATAGGTAGAATAGGAATAGTTTTGGGTCCTCAACCCTACATAGTCCCAATATTCTACACATATCATCGAGGCAGAATAGTCTTCTACACGAGAAAGAAGGGGGCAAAGCTTGAGGGAATTCTAAGCAATCCCTACATTTGCCTTCAAGTCGATAAAATACCAAAAAAGTCAGGATATGCTAAAAGTGTACTAGTTTTCGGAAAAGCAGAAGTTATAAGTGACCCTAATGAAAAAATCGAAGCACTAAAAGCAATAATTGAAAAATATAGGGGATATC